>NZ_HF986261.1:57636-62195 GCF_000431435.1 Veillonella sp. CAG:933 | reverse complement strand
ATAAAAGTCTAACTTTTTGGGGTCACTACAGATCGAGGGTCTTTTATGGAGTTTTATATGAAACAATGGTATAAGATTCATAAATACACGGGTTATATAGGGGGCATTGTATTTTTCTTACTCTGCTTTTCCGGGTTAGTTATTATGCTTAGAGGCTTTTCTTTTTCGAATATTGAAAAAGAAATGTACTCTGCCCATGAGAGTTCCATGTGGAATAACAGCCAAAATCAGATTAATACAATATTGGCGGAACATCCTAATTACACGTTGCGATCCATGGCAATTCGACCGGAGACCTCTTTGATGTCTTTTTGTTTTACTGAAAAGAATAATAAGGAGATTATTCGTTATCATTACTATATTCGAGATGGTCAGTTTATTCCGGCAAATAATCAGATGGTACCACGCCATGTTGATATGGACTATACGGCTGTAATTGTAAGAACCTTAGCCAGATTTCACAGTAATCTTTTATTGGGAGATACGGGGCGTGTTTTATTATTGCTGTTTAGTTTGGTTAGTTTAGTAACGTGTTTTGCAGGCTATAAAATTTATAGAAAAATTAATCTTTCACCTAAACGAGGAATGTATTCGCTACATACATTCCTAGGAATTGTAGTTTCGCCTTATTGCATTATTTTATTCGTTTCAGGCATTTTGTTGATAGGTCATTCTTATTTTTCACGGGTGTATTATGCTGATAGTGCGGCAGGGGCAGAAGTGTATTTTGCGTCACAGCAAAATACGGGATCTGTTTATACGTATTCGGACATTTTTGACTTAGTAAGTAATAAGTATCCGGATAAGGAGATTTTATCGTTAGATATTCCATCCGAAAAGGATTTGTCTAAGTCGGCTACAAGTACTTATCATTTGCGTTTGATTGATAAAACTGAATTACAAAATACATATCAGGGATACTTTGTGGCTGATGATTTATGGGTGTGGGCTTATAAGAGTCCGGAGTTTATTTCTTACATAACTTCTCCACCATGGTATATGAGTGTTTTGGCAGTAGGGGTTGATTTACATTTTAAGAATCATGGGCATCCGGCGTTAGAAATCATATGGCTTATTTATTTAGGCTTGAGTTGTGCTTTATTGCTGTTATTATTCATAAAACCGCTTAGACGTGTACAGATTGTTATGAACAATCGTTATTCGTTTGGTTGGGGAACTTTTATTTTAAACTGTGGTTATTTATTTTTACCTCTATTTGGGCAAATAGGTGTGTATATAGGTATTGTGTGTGGCCTTTTGAGTTATGTCCTTATAGGGTTAAATATAAAAAATATGATTTATAAGAAGGGATGAGATTAAAGCTATTTTCGAATAAGGTGTTGTCAGTGAAGAGATTTCATAAGTAGCTATTTTTTAGAACTAAATAATATATAATTTAAGAAAAATGAGTTGTTTATGAAATTTGTGTTGTGATTAAGTATTTTGGAATTTAGGTGTTTAGAATTTTAGGAGGTTTTCTATGCGCAAACGTCAACGCTTGGTAATTATGGTAGCAATGTATCTTGTAGGGATGGCAGGAAGTTATCATACGGTTGAGGCTGCTTTTGATGAAAATTTAACTGAGTACAGTTTAGGGACTGTGGTTGTTACGGCTGATGAGACAAAGAACAAATTTGGTGATACGGTAACGGAACAGTCATATTATCGTACCGGCGGTGATGTAAAAGTAATCACTAGTGAAGAAATTGAAAAGCGCCATTATGCTGATTTAACCGAGGCTATTAAACGTGTTCCGGGCGTTACATTTCAGAATCCGGGATACCGTGGCGGTGAATATGGCTATCAATTTTATAATAACGGGGTATCCATTAATGGTGATACGCGTGTAGTTATATTAGTTGACGGTCGACGTGTTGATAATGCTGCCAGTGCGAGAATATCCAGTTCAAGCGCTTCCGGAAGTAAATCTACCGGGGTAAATATAGACCAATTAGTTAATATTAATAGTGTGGATAAAATAGAAGTCATCAAAGGTCCGGGAGCCTCTGTATATGGTTCGGACGCTTTAGGCGGTGTTATTAATATTATTACCAAAAAAGGTGGTAATGAAAATCTAGGCACAATTGATGTATCTACCGGGTCTTGGAATCGTCATAATTACTCGTTCTCTTATAGTGGCAGTACCGATGCCGAAAATCCGTTGCGTTACTATGTAGCGGGCATGCGCTCCATGTCACAGGATACAAAATATCGTGATTCCGGAACTGGGGAAACGGCAACGTTAGGTGGCTCTAAATGGCGTGAAGATGGTGTAAATCTCCGCTTAGATAAAGATTTAAACGAAAAACAAAGTATTAAATTCTCTTATACCTATAAAGCAGGTAAGGATGGCTATCCAATTTCAACGCCTAGTCGTAAATACTGGAATTTAAATGATTGGAATCGCATTATTTTTAATGCAGCAGTCGGTCAACTTGGTGAAGGCAATGTACTCGTTGGCAATTCAACATTAGCCGGTGATGTTAAGAATCCCGGATACCACAATTTATATGCATTAGATGGTGCCGGTTATAATTCTTACAGTAAATTTAAACGTAATGACTATGAATTTATGTTTATGTTTGACCGTGATGAAGAAAACGGTCTAGAAAGCTTTGTTCGCCTCTATAATCAAGAATATCGTTATGAAGGTCGAGACTTGTATTATTGGCGTAAACCCGGTGTTACGGCAGCTGATTTAAGAGATGCTTATCGTTTGGCATTTCCGGGCGGTGCATCAGATGAACAGTTGCGTGATTGGATTAGTCAAAACTTAGCGCCATTTCCAGGCAATAAGGAAGCGTTGGATAAATGGGTTGAAGAAACAGGCGGTAAAGCCGGCGAACCGCGTAGTTGGAATGAAGAAAAAAATCGTGGTATTCAATTGCAGTATGCTAAAGCATTCGGTAAGCATGAGATGATTGGCAGTGTTACTTATGATAATGCCAAGAATTATTCTAAACGCATCGAAAGAGATAATTCTCTAACAACCTCACGTGTAGAGCGTAAATCTATTTATGGTTATGTTCAGGATAAAATCCATGTGAATGATAACTTTGATATTACACCGGCATTACGATTTGCTCACTATAGTGATTATAAAAGAGAGTCGGCTAACGGCAGTACCAATATGAAAGGTAACACGAATGCTATTACGCCGGCGTTGAATTTAGAGTATCTTTTTAACGATAACAGTACTTTGTATTTTGGTTGCACTAATATACTCAGACCATTGCGTAGTGGTGACTATACTGCAACCAGTGGTATCTATAAAACTGCACTTGAAAATGAAAAAGGCAACGCTTGGACTGTTGGTTATAGTAAGACCTTTAATGAAAAAACAACCGTAGGGGTTAACTATGATTACACCGATATGTCCAATGCCATCGCCAAACTTCCGATTTATGATGAAGCGAATGATAAATTCACCAGTACGGCAGTAAATGCTAAAGAAGTAAAACAATCTTTTAATATCACCGTAGATCATCAGGTTAATGATAATTTACGAATCGGTTTGGCTTATTCCTATATGAAGGATCGTTGGGATGCTAAAAGCGGTTACACGTTAGATCCATCCTGGGGCTATAATAACTCTACCGATATCAATTTGGGAATTAATAATTTACGACCAAAGAATCATTATACGATGAATGTTTCTTATGAGCGTGGAAAATTATATACCGGGTTATTGGCTAACTGGTATACCGGTGCCAGTCGTACAGCATTTAGCTCTAATAGTTTCTTAATTCTTGATTGGAACTTAAATTATAGCTTTAACGAGGATATTACTGCTTATGTAACTGTCACTAACTTAACCAATAAAGCATACGAAACATCGTATAATGCATGGAATGGTATCGGTAGTTCAGCTATGCCGGCTCGTCAAATTATGGTTGGTACAAGATATACTTTCTAAAGTTTTACGGTAATAGCAGGAATAGTGAAAGTTACTACTCCTGCTATTAGCCGGTGCAATGTGAAATGGAGTTGGTTGTTTGCTACGGTTGCGTACGAAATATACATTGTGCTTACTATTAATTTTCATATGCATTATCAGCAGTGCCTGTAGAACAAACTCACAATCTGAAACTGCATTTGAAAGAGGTATTAATCGAGACAGCATTACGTATGACTCTAAAATAATAGAAGAAGGGTATCCAAGAGAGATTAAGCAATTGATGTCCGATGGAACCGAGCAAACTATTAGATATACTCGAGCTCCGCACAGGATTATAGCGGTTTGGCAAAACTCAATTGAAACATTATTGGCCTTAGGAGTAGGTAAAGATATTATAGCCGCTATAGGTGTTCCAGATGCGGAATATATATCACCTGAATATCGTGAGGCCTATAATCAAATACCTTATAAAAGTATGCAGATGCCTGATAAAGAAAGTGTTTTATATAATGAACCCGACTTTATCTTGGGATGGTATTCGACCTTTGGCAGAAGTGTATTCGGGAATACTGCGTTTTATCAAGATAGGCAAATCGGTACTTATATAGCTCAAAGCTCTTATGGACGTAAGCTTAATAAAAACCATACTTTATCGGAAGAG
>NZ_HF986261.1:56593-57613 GCF_000431435.1 Veillonella sp. CAG:933 | reverse complement strand
AAGAGTACGAGTATATACTTCAGATTGGTGAAATCGTTAATAGAGAAGAGAGAGCCAAACAATTAGTTCAGAGTTTGGAGCAACAGGTTAATCAAGGTCGTGAACTGGGACTTTCACAAGGTAAAAAGCCCCTGGCTCTTATTGTAGAGTTGGAAGGCAAAGACTTGCGCTTATACAATGAAACTACATTAGCCGGTAATATCATTGAACAAGTAGGCGGGGAACTTTTATTGCCACAAGAGGAGCGTACCGGTTATGAGGAACTGATAACTTTGAATCCGGATGTATTATTTGTTGTAATTGTAGAGTCGGAGTATAAGAATGCCGATAAAATAGTTGCTCGTTTATACAATAATCCTGCTTTACAAAGTTTAACCAGTGTCAAAAAACATTCGATTAAAATTTTACCGTTGTATGCCGTTTATTCTCCGGGAATACGGGTTAAAGACGGCATTCAAATTATTGTAGATGGATTGTATCCGGAATTGGCAAAGGAGGGGCCGCATGAAAAATTGGTTACAGGCAACTAAATACACAACGGCCGCTTTAACTTTGGGGATAATACTGGCGTTAGCAATGTTTTTAGCTCTCACCATAGGAAACGTGAGATTACCGAATTCAGTTATTTGGGAGACGTTGGTTAACGGGTGGAATAGTTCATTGCCTATAGAGGCCCCGGGACAAGGGGGAATTCATGATATTGTTTGGTTGTTGCGTTTCCCAAGAATTTTAATGGCGGCTCTAGTCGGTGCCGGCTTAGCCGTTAGCGGTGTAGTCATGCAGGCTATTGTCCGAAATCCTTTAGCGGACCCCTATATTTTAGGAATTTCTTCGGGAGCTTCATTGGGAGCGACCGTGGCTATTTTGTTTGGCCTTTCGTTTACTTTTGGTGATAATTCTGTTGGCATTATGGCTTTTATGGGTGCTTTCGCCATTTCGTTAGGCGTAATATTCATCGCCAATATGGGTGGCCGTGCAAATTCCACTAAATTGTTGTTGGCAGGCTTAGCTTTGAGCGCA
>NZ_HF986261.1:20189-56551 GCF_000431435.1 Veillonella sp. CAG:933 | reverse complement strand
CTTCTTTTACAAGCTTAGTTGTATATTTTGCAAATAATAAAGAGGCTATGCAATCGATAGCATTTTGGATGATGGGAAGCATGGCCGGAGCAACGTGGGGCGTATTAAAAGTATTATCTGTCGTGATGGCTTGCTCTATATTGTTTCTGTGGTTACAAAGTCGAATGCTTAATTTAATGTTGGTTGGCGATGAAGCGGCTATCACTTTGGGTTATGATCTTAACAAATATAGACAGATTCATTTGTTAGTGAGTTCGCTAATTGTCGGATTTGCTGTATATTCAGCCGGTATTATAGGTTTTGTAGGACTTTTAGTGCCGCATGTGGTTCGTTTATTTGTCGGAACCGGTCATATTAAGCTGATTCCTTTTTCGGCATTGGTCGGAGCTATATTCTTGGTTATAGCGGATGCTTTATGTAGGATTTTATTGCCGCATGCAGAATTGCCGATTGGGATTCTTATTTCTGTCATTGGGGCACCGTTCTTTGTATTTTTAATAGTTAAAAGAACCTATTCATTTGGGAATTAAGGTGAAGGTATGGAAATTAGTACTCAAAACATTCAGTTGTCCGTCGGTAAGAAGAATATTTTACGAGGAATTAATATTGAATTATATAATAATGAAATCCTCGGAATTATCGGTCCTAACGGCAGCGGTAAGAGCACCTTTCTCAAGTGTGTGTATCGAACGTTAAAACCGGATGAAGGTAAAATTACGATTGACGGTAAATTAATAGATGAATTATCCTATCGGGATACAGCTTCAAAAATGGCCGTAGTGGCACAACATAACATATATAATTTTGATTTTAAAGTAATTGATATTGTTTTGATGGGGCGTGCTCCCTATAAAAAACTGTTGTCGCGTGATACTAAAGATGATTTTGAATTGGCTAGAGTAGCTTTGGCAAAAGTAGGCCTGCTCGAAAAGGCGGAACAAAGCTTTAATACGTTATCAGGTGGTGAACAACAGCGGACTATTCTAGCGAGAGCATTGGCACAAGATACTGAGTGTCTAATTTTGGATGAGCCCACCAATCATTTGGATATTCGCTATCAATTGGAAATAATGGAGCTTATTCAGAAATTACAGCGTACTACTTTGATGGCAGTTCATGATTTGAATATAGCGGCTAAATTTTGTCATCGTTTGATAGCTCTTAAAGATGGGCATGTGGTAGGTCAAGGAACTCCCAAGGAATTATTGACAGTTGATTTTATAAAAACGCTATATGGTGTTGAATCATCAGTTCATTATTTTGCAGATAATACATATCCTCATGTAGTATTTGAGAGTACTATATAGTATTAAATTATCTTAAAAACTAAATAATGACACTTTTTTATTTAATTTAATTCAAAGAAGATGTGGACAGTTGACAGCTATTATGTAGTTTTATATACTAAAATCATATAATTAATAAAGTACATTATATAGGTGTCAGATGACTTAATAGGGAAATCGGTATAAGCCGATGCGGTCCCGCCACTGTAGGAGGAGCAAACCTCACATTGCCACTGGATTTTTCTGGGAAGGCGAGGTAAGCGATGAATCTAAGCCAGGAGAACTGCCTATAGGAGAATCATCGTTTTAACCTACGAGCGATGGGAAGAGGATTAGCGATAATATAAACATTCGTTTTTTTTTATAGTTTTTGTGAGATGTGTTTATCAAGGAGGATTTAAAATCGTGGAAATTTTAGCATTATTTCATAAGGGTGGCTTAGTTATGTATCCTATTTTACTGGCTTCAATTATAGCCGTAACAATAGGTGTAAATCGTTATTTATGTTACAAGGCGGCATCATCTAATATTGATTTATTAAAAGAACAATTACCGAATTTACTGCGTACTCGTCAATTAGAAGAAGCTAAAGCGCTTTGTGATGAAGCAGGGGGCGTAGCCGGTAATATTGTTAAAACGGCTATTGTTGAGCGTACTGAAGATTTAAAAGCTGCTGATGTGGTAGAAAGTATTGCTACGCACGAAGTGTTCCAATTAAAGAAATATCTGAATTATTTAGAAACTATTGTTACCTTATCGCCGTTATTAGGTCTATTGGGTACTGTTGTCGGTATGATTGGTTCTTTTAGTGTGCTTTCTATCGAATCCGGTGAGCCGTTTGCTATTACCGGCGGTGTCGGTGAAGCCTTGATTGCGACTGCTACAGGTTTATTGGTAGCTATTTTGGCTTTGGTAATTCATACATATTTGGCTCAGCGTGTTAATGTATTGATTGCCGATATTGAGTATGTTGCTTCTTTATATGTAATTAATACGAATGCAGGTGTACGTCATGAAGCTTAAGTCAATGAAAATAGAACATCAACCTAAATTGATGATTATACCTATGATTGATATTATCTTCTTTTTATTGGTATTTTTCATGATGAGTATGTTGACGATGGTTGTTCAAAAGAGTGTTCCTATTCAATTGCCGCAAGCTGCAACATCTAAAGTAAACTTAGATAAAGTATTGCCAATAACGGTAACGGCGGACGGAGCCATTTATTTGGAACAGGAACGAATTCCGGAAGGTCAGTTGAAAGCACGCTTGGAAGCTGAAAAAAGTAAAAATCCGGAGCTGGCCATTATTGTTCGCGGTGATGCGGGTGTTAATTATGGACGTGTAGTAAGTGTTATTGATACAGCTAAAAAATCAGGGATTCAAAAAGTATCTATAGCCGCTGAAGAAAGATAGGAGAGAATTCAATGAATAGTCGAAATATGTGGACTAAGCCTTGGGTCGCCTCACTCATTTTTCATGCCGTTGTATTAACCGTTATTCCTTTTTTGCCATGGCCGGCCATCCCTAAAGCGGATGATATGTCATCGATTATTGAGATTGATTATGTAGAAATTAAACATCCTAATCCTAAGGGCAATCCTAATAGTGGTGGCGACGGTGGTGACGGTAGTGGGAATTTTGGAGCTAATTTACCGGCAGTAACGCCTATAACGGCATTACCTGAATATTCTGAGCCATTAACCAGTAATAATGAAAATAGTATTGTTACTAAACATCAGGAAACGACTCAGCAAGGGGTGATAAATGCGGGCTTGGACTCAGCTCTTAATAGTGGCGGCAGTGGTTCAGGTAGCGGTGGTCTTGCCGGTTTTGGTACCGGAACAGAGCCCGGTATTCAGGGTGATGCTAATGGTACTGACGTTGATACTACTTTTTACAGACCGGTACCAACCTATACGCCTAAACCAAAATATCCAAGAGCGGCACGTAACCAAAATGTGCGTGGCAGTGTTGGCGTAGGATTGACTATAGGCGCTGACGGAAGTGTTGAGTCAGTGTGGGTAAATGATTCATCAGGCAGTGATATTTTGGATCAGGCTGCCTTGGATGCAGTAAGTAGTTGGCGGTTTGAACCGGCCAGAAGAGGCAGTGAGCCAATAAGTACAACTACCAGTGTTAATGTGGAATTCCAGTTACGATAAAAAATTAGGGAATTTATCGCAACTCGAATATATTTTTATGTGTTTAATCATGAAGTTAGACACATCAGGTGTTTTGTTTTTGGTATTGGTGTTAAGAGGTTATTATGACAAAAAAGAGTGTACTAAACAAATCTGTGTTAAGAAAATTAATTTTACTAAGTGTTGTATCAAATTGTTTGTATACGGGTGTTGTTTTAGGTGCTGATGTAACTTCTGATTCATATACATTGGATCCGATTGTAGTTACAGCTCAACGTACAGAAACAAGAGAATTGGAAACTCCGGCGGCAACAACAGTATTGACTAAAGAAGATATTAAAAATACAGGGGCTAAGACTGTATTTGATGCTATTTCGTTTACAACAGGGATTACGAATTTCTCTTATGGGGCAGGCGGACTTGATTATGGTTCTATGGATAGCCGAGTAAATATTCGAGGGTTAGAACGTGGTGCGCTTATTCTGATTAATGGCGCTCCTATTAATTTGAACGGTAAAAATAGCTTAAGTGGCTTATTACCGGAAAATGTGGAAAAAGTTGAAATTGTAAAAGGTGCGTCTTCCACATTATATGGTGCTGAGGCTATGGGTGGGGTTATCAATATTATAACTTCAACACCTGAAACGGATTATGTTAAAGCTAAGGTTGGGGTAGGTAATTTAGGATTTAAGCAATATTTGGTCTCGGCCGGCAATAAAGATTTTAATATTGCCGTAGGTAAAGAGTTTTTCGGAGCTGTTGACAGAACGAGTCCAAATCGTAAGGATTTAGACGGCAAGCGTAAATATGAATATTATAATGAACGCGGCAAAGGTGATTTATTTAATATTGCTTTAAATGCTAAGTTGAGTGAACGCTTGGACTTAAGTTATATGCGCAGTGAGTCCAACTCCACGTATGGTCAAATTGTGGTTCCGGGGACGTTAACAAAAACGAAGACTACAGAGGCTAAAGAAAGCAAGCGCTATCACTATAATGATAAAAAGAATAATGTATCATTGACTTATGATTATGACAATACTAAAGCCCTAGTTTTTTATACAGATCGTGATTTATATGGGGAAAGCAAAAATTTGGCGGCTAATAAGTGGACTGAAAATGCAAGTAATTATCTAGCTCGTAAGTATGGCGTTGACATTCAACATGAATGGAGTTTACGCGATAATAAGGACTCTTTTATCGGGGGTTTATTAGTTAGCCGTGATACTTATAAGGGTACCGCAGCGGCTACTTCAAATGTAAAAGCCGGACGAAATAATATAGCGTTGTATGGTAGTTATTCTTATGAGATTAATCCTAAATTAACTACTATTCTAGGCGCCCGTTTTCAAAAAATTGCTGACCCGGTAAATGATCAAAATGTATTTATGCCTCAATGGCAGATGCTGTATAAATTGGACGAGCATTCATCTATTTACTCGAATGTCGGTAAAGCATTCACGATGCCAAATTTATCTGATACTTTTAAATACGTAAATGGCGGTTATCAGGCGATTAGCGGGCCAAACTTAAAACCGGAAGAAGGCTGGAACTACGAAGTTGGTTATAAACATGTAACTGAAAAAGATTCATGGAAAGTAGCCTTATTCTATATGGACTTTAAAAACTTCTTCGATTGGGCACCGGACCCTGATACCGGTAAGAATACGGTTCGAATTAATGGCGGCAAATTCCAAAATACCGGCATAGAATTAGATTACAAGCATTTATTGTCCGATAAATTAACTTTGTCTTTAGGGACAACTTATTCTAATCCTAAAAAACAGGAAATCGGTGTATCTACATGGAATCAAGCGTATCCAAAACTTCAATTTAATGCGGGGTTAAATTATACCGATGACAAGTTGGATGCAGGAATTGCGTTGAATTGGTTAACTAAACGCTTGAAAAACAGAGATGGAGGAACTAATCCGGATTTAATTAATTTAAATGCTTATGTTTCGTATGCATTCAGTAAAAATGATACTGTTCAAATCAATCTTAATAATATTTTAGATAGACATAATGTAATTACTAATGGTGCATGGGAATACTGGGATAATCCATTTAATTATACTGTTAGTTATCAACATACATTCTAGTTTTTTATATGAATACAAGTTACTTTTTTGTGTTTAGGGTGTGAAGTAATTTGTTTAACAAGTATGTATGGGTTTGAGATACTTGTTTTTTTAGAGGTTTTTGGAAGGTAGTAATATGTACATCGGTAAGAAGAGAGTTTTTTATTTAACAATGGGCATTTTATGCTATATGTCTAATATGGCATTTGCAGAAACAGTGGATACTAATGTAAATAAAGTTGACGGTGAAATCAATACACACGTTGTAACTGTTACCGCTAAACGTTTGGAAGCTACTGATTTAGCTACGCCTGCTATTGTTGATGTATATACACAAGAAGATATTCAAAGGACAGGAGCGGCCAACGCATATGATGTATTGCAGAATACTTTAGGCGTTATTTCTCAATCGCAAGGGTTTAATGGCACATCTATGGGGACGATGACCAGTAAAATAATGATTCGTGGCGTAGAAAAAGGGACTTTAGTATTATTAGACGGTGTGCCGTTGAATCAGGATGGTAAATACAATTTGGATGACATTCCTACCGATATTATTGATAGCATTGAAGTTGTAAAAGGTGGCGGTACTGTTTTATATGGTAGCGAAGCCACCGGTGGTGTAATTAACATTCGTACAAAAGGTCATGTTAATAACCAAGTATCGGTAGGTGTAGGCAATTTTGGTAAACAAAGAGGATCATTAACATTTGGTGATGATAGTTTTTCTATTATGATGAGTGCCGAACATAGAGGTTTTGCTGCAGAAATGGCAGGTAATTCGTATTCAACCGGTCGTAACAAAACTCATTATGATTATGATAATGGGAATAAGCGCTCTTTGCTTTGGAAATATAAAATTACCGACGGAGTAACTTTTTCACAATATTACAATACGAACAAGAATCGTTATTTAGTATATAACGATAATAACATGTATAAAGGTAAACTTTGGAAAGTTAATGATTATGAGGATAGAGATAACTTATTTACCTTAAACTATGACAAAGATACTTGGAAGGGTTATATTTCCTATGGCACTCAGGAAAAGACTTCCTATCAAACCGGGGTAAGCACTAGAGGCGTTAAGGCGGCTAAAGACTTATACTCTTGGCGGAAAGGTCATAATACGAATATTAGCTTACAAAAGGAATTTTTAACAGATAAAGCCGTATTCCTTATTGGTGGTGATGTAAAATTCGAAGATATGGACTTGCGTGGCACAGCGACTACGGGCTCATCCGGCATGTCTCAAAGTACTGCGGTTAAAACAGGAAGTACTCAGAAGCGAAATACGTACTCCTTATTCGCCTCGGTGGATTATGCGGCATCTGAAAAAGACAATGTAATAGTGAGTGCACGACAAACATGGGCTAATAATATTAAAGCTGAGCAAACTGTAAACGGAGTAAGTACGGAAACTAAAAATGACAGCATGAGTAAATTTACTCCGGAAATTCAATATATTCACCAAATTGATCAAAATACATCGGTGTACGGCAAAGTAGGCAAATCTTTCCGATTGCCGGCGTTAACACAGATTTTCGGTATCGGTAATATATATCCGAAATTAGATTTAAAACCTGAATCGGGAACACATTACGAAATAGGTTATAAGAAAATTACAGGTAAAGCCACCTATAAAGTAGCTCTGTTCCACTATGATATAAAAGATGCGATTGAAGCTAAAGTAATTGAGACACATGGTTTAATCGATGTAGAGTATAACAACCAAGATCAGCGCAGTACAGGTATTGAATTATCTACTGTATTACAGCACAATAAGGAATTCTCAAGCAACTGGGGTATAATGTTCCAAAATCCAAAGACTCGTTCCGGTAAGATTTACGGCGATTCGGATTGGCATTCGATTTATAACAAATATCAGATTACAAGTGGCTTGCATTATCAAAAGGATAAATGGAGCGCTGATTTGATGACAAACTTTGTGGGGAACAGAACGTCAGCCGATAAATATCAACGTCACATTAAACCTCAATTCTTTACAGATTTACATGTAGCATATGAGCCTAATGCTAATCAAAGAATCTCGTTACATATAAACAATCTTTTCGATAGAAAAGACATTTTGACAAACAGTACATCTAATTTCTACTCTTTAGGCAGAAACTATATGGTTGACTATTCCTACAAGTTTTAATTAAATAAGCAGCACAATTATAAATGTTGATTGTGCTGCTTAATATATACTTAAATATTTGATCGGATAACATTCTTTAGTGAATGACAGGTCAAAATAGTATATTTGGAGGAACATTATGGAGCATATAATTCATTTATTTAATGCCGGTGGTTTAGTTATGTATCCATTGCTTATATTTTTAATTGCGTCATGGACTATTGGTATTGAAAGAATACGCTTATATCGTCAATTTAGTCAGACTCTCAGTCAGTTAAAAACAGTAACCGAATACGACCAAGAAAATAAAGCATGGTCAGCTTTATTAAATCAACTTGAGTCCTTAGACAATAATATGGTGGGACATTTGGTTATGTCTATGAAAGCAGCTCGAAATTATCTCAATTTAACTAATCGTTTAGAGGATACAGTCACTATTGTTGATATGGACTTAAAGCGAGGTCTTAATTGGTTATCCATGATGGTAACTATGGCTCCTTTATTAGGCTTATTAGGTACTGTAGTGGGTATGATTCGCTCTTTTGCTGCGGTTGGCGGTGATATTGGCGCACCTACGGTTATTACCGGTGGTGTATCTGAAGCGTTAATAGCCACAGCAACAGGTTTGACAGTAGCCATTATTGCTTTATTTTTTCATAGCTATTGTGCTTATAAAGTGAATACTTTTATAGCTAGACTGGAACAAAGTTTTGGTAATATTTTGGATGTGTATAACAGGAGCCATTCATTATGAAACGACGGTCCAAAGGTATAGATAAAGAACCGGATATTATGATTATACCGATGATAGATATAGTTTTCTTTTTATTGGTATTTTTCATGATGAGCACTTTATATATGAATACTGAACAACAAATTCCGCTAAGTTTGCCAAAAGCATCTAGTTCCAGTGCTAAAACAATAGAACCGATTACTATTTCTTTAACGAGTACTCATAAAATGTATCTTAATGAGCGCGAAATTAATCCAAATGATCTGCCAAATGAAATAAAAGCGATTGTAAATAAAATGCCGGAACAAGCATTTGTTGTGAGAGCATCGAAAGATGTAGTATATAACGATGTTATTGAAATACTAGACGATTTAAAAGTTAACGGGGCACGATTTGTTAGTGTAGCAACAGAACGGAAGTGACTCTATGATAGGACAAAATTATAGAACGCCGTTATTATTATCCATAGCGATAAATGCCGTTTTCATAACATCGGTAGCGATAGCACTTCAAACTATGTCAAACTATGAGACAAAGTACAATGATTTAGTCGTTAATATAGACATGAGCAAATATGAAGTCAGTACGGAACAGCCTAAAGCGAATCAACCTAATAAGCCTGTAGAGGATATGCTGAATGGTGGTAAAGCCGGCACAATATTGCCTGATTTATCAGGCAAACCAACGGAAGGTTTAAAAGATTTGAATCCGTATTTAGGCGGACATGAGGACGCAGGTGTTAATGTCAGAGGCGATGTAGGCAGTCAAGTCGGCAATCCGGGCATTACAGATACGCTGGGCGAAGGTGGCAGTAATCAATTCGGTACCGGTACAGGTACTGAAGGTTATGGTACTGCCGATGGAACACCGGCTGAAGAACCGGCACAAAGCGGTGGCAGTTTTGATGCCGGGGGATACTATGCTCGGGTTGAGGCTAATAAGGTTATGCCGGCACAAGCTGCTCGTCGAAATTTGACCGGGACAGTTAGTTTTATAGTTACTTTTGATGAGAATGGTAATTTTATTGATGCCACAATGACAAGCTCAAGTGGCTATGCCATATTAGATAATGCAGCCGGTCGCTTAGTTTCTCAAAGTGGTGGTATAGAGAATACAACCGGTAAATCAATATCTCTATCTATCGATGTGGTTTACAACTTTAATTAGGAAATAGTTTAAGAGGTTACATAATCTATTTTTTTATATATAGGATAATGATAATATGGCGTGCATTAATTGCAATATGAACAATAAAATACATTCGCAATCAGTTCAGTTGCTTATTTTGGCTTTAACCGGTCAGTGTAATTTAAACTGTTCATATTGCTATGCATCCAATCAGATTCAACAATCTATGCCGTGGAGTATAGCTGAGCAGGCCCTACAGTATATAACAGAATATTCGGGTACGCCTACTATTCAATTTACCGGCGGGGAACCTTTATTGGCGTGGGACTTGTTGGTTAAATGTGTTGAATGGTTAGAATATCATAAATTTAAAGCTAAATTACAGATACAGACGAATGCGACGCTGTTAGATGAACAAAAAATAGATTTTATAAAGAAATATCAAATTGGCATAGGTGTCAGCTTGGATGGTTTTGCCGACAGCAATGCTATAAATAGACCCTATAAGGATTTTAGTGACTCTACAACGGATACAATTAAAGGGATTCAACTTTTAAGTAGTGCAGGTATTGAAATAGGAATTACGACAGTAGTTAATACAATTACTGTGGAGCGATTGGACAAGGTTATAGATTTGGCCTTTTATTTGGGAAATGTGCGTCAAGTCGGATTTAATTTGGTGCGTCCGCAAGGTCGCGGTAAAGAAGAATTGCTCATTAATGAAGAAATGTTGGAAGCCGGTATTCATAAAATGCTAAGTAGGCTGGAGTATTGGCAAAACATAACCAATCGTTCACTTATAATATCTCAACTTGATAAAATTAGTAAATTACAAAAGGGCTATACTCCGTTTTCGCATTGTTATGCACTTCATAAGTCCGGGATGTATGTAAGTCCGGATGGTATGATGTATGCTTGCGCCTCTTTAGCCGGTCGCGAAGAATATTGCCTCGGACATGTTTCCGGCGGTGTAGACCGCAAAAGGGAGACCATATTATTGACACATTTAGAGCCGGTTGTTGATATATGTACTAATTGTAATTTTATTAATTACTGTGGTGGTGCCTGTTATAGTCGAGTTCAATTAGGTCAGACTATAAATCCTTTAGAATGTACTATGAAAAAAATCTTTATTAAATATTATCAGAATAAACAAATGATGAGGGTATAATCTCATGGATTATTGGAAAATAAATCGAAGGATTATTATTGCCGGTTTGCTTAGCATATTATGCTTAATCGGATTGTCCGGGTGTGGAGTTCATCCGGCTATAGATACTACATCCGATAATTATACTAAAACGGTTAAAAGTGCGGATGGTGTAACTGTGAAAATTCCTGACTATCCACAGCGTATTGTAACACTAACATCAGCGTATGATACAGTTTTGTTGGGACTTATTGATACGTCACGAATAGCAGCAATCAGTTCGCTGGTGAAGTATGAAGGCTATTCTATGGAATGGCAAAAGGCAAAACAAGTAAAAACACAATTATACAGCTATCCTTTTGAGAAAATTGTAAAGTTAAAACCGGATTTGGTATTGGCACCGGAATATACATCTAAAGATGTAATCGACGCCTTACGTGGCATGGGGATTCCTACAGTAGTTGTTAACTCCGGAAAAACGGTAGAAAGTACTATTAAGAATATAGAAACAATGGCATATCTTGTGGGAGAGCCTGAAAAAGGGGATTATTACAGCCGTAAGATTAGAGCTGAGATTGATTGGTTACAGAATCAAGTAAATAACATACCTGACGATAAACGTCGAAGCGTTCTCTTTGTATCATCCATGGACGGTTATACCGGAACAGGAAGTTTTTTCGATGATATGAGTCACTATATGGGGATTCGTAATGCTCCTTCTTATCGTGGCTATCCGCCACGTATTTCATTTACTGATGAGCGAGTTATCGATATGAATCCCGATTACTTACTGATACCGGCTTATCAAACTATGGATAAAGGTTTGGAAGAAAGGTTTTTACATACACCGGCTTTTCAGTCGATGAAGGCTATGCGCAATAATCATGTAATGCCTGTTCGGGCCGCGTATCTGTATACGAGTAATCAGCATATCGGTGAAGCGATGATTGAAATAGTGAAAATCGTTTATCCTGAGTATATTCAAGCGGATTCGATTCCAAAAAAATTTTAGTTATTAAAGGATGTAATTTGAATAATTAATTTGGTGAGCGGTATGGAAAGAAAAAAGAAACAAGTTATCAGTATTTTAATATTGATAGTACTTCTGTTAGGGATAATTATTATAGCTCTTCATTTGGGTACCATTAAGGTGCCCGTGTTGGGCGGTTTGCAGAGTATTTGGCAAGGTTTGGGGATACCTGTAACGGTAACCAATCCATTAGAGCCGGAGCAGGAAGCGGTGCTGTGGTACATTCGCATGCCACGTATTTTAATAGGGCTTATGGTTGGAGCCTCTTTAGCATTGGCCGGTGCCGTTATGCAGGGAATTTTCTCTAATCCCTTGGCTGATCCGGGGATTATGGGTGTTTCGGCAGGGGCCTCACTAGGTGCTGTTATTGCTATTTCCTTAGGGCTCACTTCAATGGGGATGTTCTATATGCCGATGTTTGCCTTTGTTGGTGCGTTTATGGCTGTTAGTATTACTATTTTATTAACTATGCGAGGCGGTCGCGTGGAGACCGCTACATTATTATTGGCCGGTGTTGCCATTAGTATGTTGTTGGGGGCTTTTACATCCGGTATTTTGACACTGATGAATGAATATCGGTTGCGTGAATTTTTGTTTTGGATGGTAGGCGGTCTCGATTTCAGACGTTGGGAACATGTTTTTCTCGCTATTGGACCGTTTCTTATTGGGACGACAATTCTAATTACATTGGGACGTCAATTGAATGTGTTGGTATTAGGTGATACGGAAGCAAAGGCATTGGGCGTTCCGGTTATGCTATATCGGTTAATTTTCTTGTTTTTAGCATCATTTATTACAGCTACCGCGGTATGTGTTAGTGGTGCTATCGGTTTTGTAGGGCTTATTATTCCTCATATTGTTCGAATTTTAGTAGGGCCCGATCATCGTGTATTGTTGCCGGTTTCAGCTTTAGCAGGGGCACTTTTTCTCATATTTTGTGATACGCTCGGCCGTGTATTGGCGGCTCCTAGCGAAATTAGGGTAGGCATTATGACAGCTTTGTTAGGGGCTCCGTATTTCTTGTATCTGTTACGTCGTGTTCGTCAAAAAGGAGGCATTTAAATGGAATTAAGTGTAGAACATCTAAGTGTGTCCTTGAGTAATCAACAGATTTTACATGATATCTCTTTAAAAGCTGAAAGTGGTGAGTTTATCGGTATTATAGGGCCTAATGGTTCGGGTAAAACAACTTTTTTAAAAGCGCTACGCGGTTTATATCCTTTTACGGACGGCTCGGTTATATTAAATGGTGCTTCGATACCCCATCAAAGTGATAAACAAATTGCCCGACAAGTTGCTTACATGCAACAGAGTGTAAATTTGAATTTTGGCTATACAGCTAAGGAAATTGTTATGACCGCACGCTATCCATTTTTAAAGTGGTGGCAAAACGAGTCCGCCAATGATGAAAATGTTGTTGAAGCTGTTATGAAAAACGTTGGTATTTGGCACTTAAGGGATCGTGCAGTGAATGAATTGAGTGGCGGCGAGCGGCAGCGTGTATTTTTGGCAAAGGCGTTAGCACAGGAAACCGAGCTGTTATTACTCGATGAACCAACCGCAGCTTTGGACTTAGTATATGCTGATGAGATTTTCAGGCAGGGGCGCCAATATTGTGAATCAGGTAAAACTATTTTTATTGTTGTTCATGATTTAGAGTTGGCTGCTAAATTTTGTACGCGACTTTTATTGATTTCAGAAGGTCACTTAGTGGCGGATGGGCTGCCTAAAGAGGTATTGACGGCTAAAAATTTGAAAAAAGCTTTTCATCTGTCTGCAGCTGTGTATGAAGATCCATATTTTACACAGCAACGTATTTTTGTGTTCCCGAATGATGCAACTGATATTGAACCGTATCGTCGTGGAAATACATTGCCGCCTGATATGACGGTAGAGTTAAATGAATAGTAGGAGTCGATAACATGAGTGATATTAATGTAATAGAGCAGGGAGCACAATTTAAACAAATTCTATATCCTTTTTCGGCAATTGTAGGGCAGACGGACATGAAACGTGCTTTGATTTTAAATGCTATTTCACCGGCTATCGGCGGTGTTTTGATAAAAGGGGAAAAAGGAACGGCTAAATCAACAGCTGTACGTGCATTAGCGGCTATTCTGCCACCGTTAGAAACTGATGGGGCCGAGTCGATGCAAGTTGTGGAATTACCGATTAATGCTACCGAAGATCGCGTGGTAGGAACAATAGATTTGGAGTATGCCTTAACTGAAGGAAAGAAAAAATTTGAGCCCGGTATATTGGCGAAAGCTCACAATAATATTTTGTATGTAGATGAGATAAATTTGTTGGACGATCATGTGGTGGATGTTCTTTTGGACGCAGCTGCTATGGGGGTCAATACGGTTGAACGAGAAGGTATTAGCTACTCTCATCCGGCGAAATTTATATTAGTAGGCACTATGAATCCCGAAGAAGGTGATATTCGCCCACAATTATTGGATCGTTTTGGTTTATCGGTAGATGTTAAAGGTGAGCGTGAACCCGAATTACGTATGGAAGTTGTAAAACGACGTTTGGCTTTTGAAAGCGATAAAGTTACTTTTGCGGCATCGTACAAAGAAAGCGATCGAGAATTGGCTGAAACTGTTGTTAAAGCTCGATCTCTATTATCGCAAGTTAGTGTTACAGATACGGTATTACGCAAGATTGCCGCTTTATCAATTCGTCTTAATGTTGACGGACATCGTCCGGATATTACGATGCTTCATACGGCCAAAGCGTTGGCTGCATATAATGAGCGAACCGAGATTAATAATGATGACTTGAAAGTGGCGGCACAATTGGTATTGCCGCATCGTATGCGCCGCCGTCCGTTTGAAGAGCAGGGCTTTGATTGGAGTAGTGTTACTGATATTTTGGATTCAGAAGATTAATTTTTTAGTGTGCAAAAGCGCTTAAACAGTGTATAGGTGGGCATTATGGCAGCGACTGTAGAGAGAGCTTTAGCTATGGCTCTTATACAACCAAAAATAAATAGTCTTATAATTTCAGGTCCGACCGGTGTAGGTAAGAGTTATCGTGCCCGTAAATTGTTACAACAATGGAACATTCCGTATCGCACAATTCCTGTGCATATTCAAGCGGAGTCGTTGACCGACCATATAGATTTGGAACAAACTATTCGAGTCGGGCACTATGTAGCCGGCAAAGGTTTGTTTAATCAATCTGTAAAGGTGTTTTTTATCGATGACTTTCATTTGATTCGTGAATCTTTACGGCACTTGCTATTACAACGTATTCGAGAGATGGGTGGTACCTTAATCGGTACCGTTAATACAGCAGAAGGGAGTTTAACTATTTCTGAGTGGGAAACTATAGATCTACATGTAGCGATGGAAAACCCTGGTGAAGCAAAACGGTTGGCTGTATTGCGAGATATCTTAAATTCCGAATATACTGAGTCGATGATGTCGGTAGCGGATTTCAGAAATGCTGAAACCTTGATATCGGAGATAGTGCCGTCCGAGGCTATATTGCAACTCTGTATCAGCTATATAGTAAAATCCGGTGCGGTAGGCAATACCAATGAATTTTTACTGGCGGTTGCGGCAGCGGCATTGGCTGGGCTAGATCAAAAGTCATATATTTTACCGAAACACGTAGAGGAAGCTACTTTATATGTATTGCCTCATCGTATGCGGCAACAAACTGAAGTGGGAAATAGTCAAAATCAGTCACTCGATAGAGATAATAATCAATCAGAAAATAATCATGATAATGGTACGGTCAGTGAGGAGGAAAATACTCCGGATAATAATTCGCAAGAACCGGAGCAAAATAACGATAACGAAGATATTCAGAATACTGAATTAGAGGGTGACAATGAAAATGATGTTAGCCAAGATAATCAGTCACAGTCTGATCTTAGTGACGATTTAGATAGTTTAAATGAATCCTCTGAGAACGAAAGTCAAAATGATTTGGACAATCAGGATGATAGCCTTGAAAACGATGGTGTAAATAATATATGGCCGGAATTAATAGCGGCCATGAATCAAAACTTAATGGGCTTGCGTTTAGATGACAATAAAACAATGGATCGTAAGGCACGAAAAGGTTCAGGCAAGCGCTTACGTACTAAAGCCGGAGATTGCGGCGGTCATTATGTAAGAGCTATCCAATATCCGGAACCGTTAAAAGATTTAGCTTTGGATGCGACTATACGAGCGGCTGCACCGTATCAAAAAATACGGCATTCGGAGTTACAAAATAACAGTTCGTTAGCCATTCAAATCAAGGCACCGGATTATCGACGTAAAGAGCGTGAAAAACAAGTCGGTGGTCATTATCTATTTGTTGTGGATGCCAGTGGTTCTATGGCGGCTCGCAAACGTATGGAGGCCGTGAAAGGTGCTATTTTCAGTTTATTACAGGATGCCTATGAGAAACGTGATAAAGTAGGTCTTATCGTATTTCGCAAGGAGAAAGCGGAATTGGTATTACCTTTTACCGGCAGTATTGAGTTGGCAAGACGTCTATTAGAACATTTACCTACCGGTGGTAAAACACCGCTTGCAGGGGCTTTGGAATTGGCTTATAGAACTTGTGAGCAGGTTTTACGACGTTCACCAACCGAAAAAATAGACGTTTTTATTGTTACGGATGGTCGGGCAACCTATGGTGAAACCGATAATCCGGTAAACGAAGCTTTAGCTTGGGGGAAAGCTTTTATTGATTTACCGGTGGGGATTTTGATATTAGATACAGAGCAAGATTTTATCCGCCTTGGAATTGCGAAAGAACTGATGCAGGCTATGCGTGGAACTTATTATTCTATTGATACCATAACAGCTGATACTGTATTGCAAGTGGTGAAAGGAAGCCGCTAAAATGAAAAAAATTTTATATATTACTAATATGGCTAAGCAAATACACCATGTTCGTGAAGTTGAAGCTAAAGGTCGTATTGAGGCCAAAGAACATTTTAAAATTGACTTATATAACTTAAAACAAGAACCGGAATGGAATGAATCATGGGAACAACGCCTTAAAACATCAGATGTTGTTATTATGAAACATATGGGGACCGGATTAGATACACCGTTTTTACGTCGTTTGGCTAATTGGTTATATCAGAACCATCCTTGCTATGCGTTGTATGCCGATGAAGAACAGGATATGGATAAATTGCGCGCCGGTATGAGTGAAGCTGAAATGATTCGATTGTCAGAATATCAGCAGTTGAGTGGGCTTACCAATTTTGAGAATTCGTTTTTATATGCCGCTTCATTAGCCGGTGAAGCTGTTGAAGTACCGGAGCCGATACCGGTGCTATGGCAAGGTATCCTTGGTGAAAATGGCGTCACGTACGCGACCTATAAAGAGTATTTGGAAGCTGAAGGCGTGGTTGATTGTCCAAGTATCGGTGTATTTTTCTATCGTGAAGAGTGGATTATGAAGGAGTTGTATTATCCTGAATTGTTGCGAAAAACAATTAAGACATACGGTTACAACCCCATTATCTTTTTCGGGCAATACGGCGGTAATCCGCTTATAGGAGCACCTTCGTTGAAAGAGTCATTACGGATTTTATTCTGTGATGGACCTTTACCGTTTGAAGTATTAATTAATACCTGTAAATTTTCACTAATCAGTTTGAATGCAGCAACTCAAGAAGATATTAGTCATTGGGATATTCCGATTTTAATGGGGTATAACATCTATATGGATGAAGCGACTTGGGAGGCCAATGTACAAGGTTTAAGTCCTTTAGACGTGAATTTATCGGTATCTTTACCGGAATTTGATGGTTCCCTTCATGGTGGGGTTGTAGCGGCACAAACTAATATTGATGGTAAATACATATATTGGCCGGTTAAAGAACGAGTGGAATCTATCGTTAAACGAGCTGTAAAATATGAAAAACTTCGTCATTTATTGCCAGCTGAAAGAAAAGTTGCGATTATTCTTCATAATTATCCGCCTAAAAATTCTAATATAGGTTCGGCAGCCGGTTTAGACACACCGGAGTCGGTGCAACGTTTATTGGTAGCTATGAAGAACGAAGGGTATACCATTGACTTAATTCCTGAGTCGGGGGCTGAATTAATAGAATCTGTTTTATCACATACTACTAATGATCGCAGTATGCTGAGTGAGGAACAGGTTGAAGACGCCGAAGGTAAATTAAGTGTGCAGCAATATAAGGAATTTTTTGATTCATTGCCGGATAAATCGAAAGTAAATATGGAAGAAGGCTGGGGACCGGCACCGGGAGAAGTTTTTCGTTATGGTGATGAACTCCTGATTCCGGGATTCAGTAATGGAAATATTTGGGTAACGGTGCAACCGCCACGTGGTTTTGGTGAAGATCCGGGTAAATTGTATCATGATCCTATTTTGGCTCCGACACATCATTATGAAGGATTCTATTATTGGCTCCGCGAGATATTTAAAGCGGACGTGGTGATGCATGTAGGCACTCATGGTTCATTGGAATGGTTGCCCGGGAAAGGCACGGGGTTAAGTTCTTCTTGTTATCCTGAAATGGGCATTCAGGATTTACCCAATGTGTATCCTTATTGGATGACAATTGTCGGTGAAGGGATACAAGCTAAACGGCGAAGTTCAGCCTGCTTAATCGGCCATATATCACCACCTATGTCTAAGGCAGGTCTTTATGATGAATATGAAGAATTAGAAAATCTCTTGGATGAGTACGGGCATTTTGAATTGGAATCGCCGGAAAGTTTAACTTCATTGTATACAGCCATTGTTGAACAAGCTAAAGCATGTCATTTTTGGGAGAGTATTCCAGAAGATAAAATGACTGATGCGGAAAGTGTATTGGCCTATTTGCATGAGTTGCTTACAGACTTAAAACATATGCAAATGCGTACGGGTTTGCATATTCTGGGTAAGGCGCCGACAGGTAAGGATTTACAAGAATTTTTATTAGCTCTTATGCGAGTTCAAAACGGTATTGTACCGGCATTACCGGATACGATTGCCAAAGGTCTGGGCTATGATTGGAATACATTGGAACAGTATGGCGGTCAAAAGGTAGATTCTTTACAAATAGGTGAACAAATCAATTCTAATGAGAATCAAGACTTTTTGTTTACCGGTAAATGTATACTTCGCAACAAAGATATTGTAGATCAAATATGGCATGTGATTCGTGATGTGATTGCACATTTAGCAGAAAATGACTATATCTATTCCGACTCATGGCAACATTTGGAATCAGTTAATACGTTATGGCAACGGTATAGTGTTGAAAAAGACAGTAAGGTAAAGCAAGTTTGTTTGACTGAAATCGGTTCGATTTTATTGGAGGCTTGTCACGAGTACGTGCCGAAATTAAAGCAGACCGAACAGGAAATAGGACATACATTAAAAGCTTTGGCCGGCCATTATATTGAACCGGGGCCGGGCGGTGCCGCAACGAGTGGACGAGCCGACGTCTTACCGTCAGGTCGCAATTTCTTCGGTGTGGATGAAAGAATGTTGCCTACGAAAGTTGCTTATGAATTAGGAAGTACATTAGCTGATCAGGTTATAACCGATTTCATTAAAGAGGAAGGGCATTATCCGGAGTCGATTGGCATAGTTCTATGGGCCGGTAGTAATACGCGAAGCCATGGCCAATGTTTAGGCCAGTTTATGAATTTAATGGGGGTTCGACCAATTTGGCAAGGTGGCGGTGGTCGTGTTATCGGAGTTGAGGCTATACCGCTTGCAGAACTGAAACGACCACGTATTGATGTAACCGGACGAATAAGTGGTCTTATCAGAGACATGATGCCAAATGCCTTAAAATGGCTTGATAAAGCAGTAACTTTGGTTGCTGAATTGGATGAGAGTGAAGAAGATAATTTTATAAAAAAACATATTAATGAGGATGTTTCTTGGCTTGTGTCAGAAGGTGAAGATGAGAAAGCCGCTTATCAAAAAGCCAGATTCCGTTTATTTGGGGATCCACCCGGGGCATATGGGGCCGGTATTGGACAATTAATTGAGCAGAAAAATTGGGAGTCGATTGATGATTTGGCCGATGTTTATGTAACTTGGGGTAGTTATTGTTATGGTGACGGTGCTAAATCAAATCAGGATAAACGCATATTTAGAAGAAGATTAGCTACTATGGAAGTTACCATTAAAAATGAGGATAATCGAGAAGCACATATGTTGAGCTCGGATGATTATAATGCCTATCATGGCGGTTTAATAGCTGCTGTTCGAAGTATTCGCGGTGAAGTCCCACGCTCCTATGTTGGTGATAGTTCGAATCGTGAACAGGTAAAAACACGTAATTTAAAAGAGGAAGTGAATCGTTTAGTTCGTGGTGAGACGTTAAATCCTAAGTTTATAGAAGGTATGCAACAACATGGCTATAAGGGAGCCTCTGATTTGGCAAATGTGGTGGCACACAGTTTTGCTTGGGATGCCACGAGTGCTGTAATCGAGGACTGGGTATATGAAGGCTATGCCAATAAGTATGCTTTAGATAAAGATATGCAAGAATGGATGCAATCAGTGAATCCATGGGCATTGGCCCGAATTGCTGAAACATTATTAGAGGCTATTCAGCGTGGTTTGTGGCAAGCACCAAAAGATATGGAAGATCAATTAAAACAATTGTATTTAGCCATGGAAGGCGAAATTGAAGGACGATAGTCTATGAGTGTTTATAAAAAGTTGTGGTTTTTATTTATCTTTTGTCTGATAGTATTTTCCATTGTAGGTTGTAAGACATTAGATGAAACAAAAACGTTAGAGGGAACACATCAGATAAGAGATTCTACCGGTGCCGTGGTGCAGGTGCCGGATAATCCTACACGCGTTGTTCCTATCGGTGTAAGTACGGAAGATATGGTGATTTCTTTAGTAGGTCCGCAGAAGATTGTGGCTTTAGGTAATTTACCAAATAATTTTCCGGAAGAATCCAAGCAAATAAAAGCAAAGGTAAAATTGAATACGGAAGCCGTTTTGGCATTGCATCCGGATTTACTGATTGTTCCTGACTGGGTGGACCAGGAAATGGTGGTTACTTTACGAGGCCTAAATGTTCCAGTCTATGTATATAAAGGCCCAAGAACTATAGATGGCAGTGAAAAAACTATTTTAGAGTTAGCTGACTTATTAAATCAAAAGAGTAAAGGCGAAGCCATTGTTAACTCAATGCAGCAACGATTGGTAAAGGTTGCTGCATTTACGGAGCAGGTTAAAAGCCGGAAAATTGTCGGATTTTATGGTGTTTTAGGCTTGACCGGCGGTATAGGGAGCACTTTTGACAATATGACACAGCTGATAAATGCAGCTAATGCGGCAGCTTTATTGGGCTTGGACATCAGTGAAAGCGGAACTCGTGAAGATTTAATACGAATTAATCCTGATGTTATTATTGTACCGTCAAATGTTTATAGTTTTGATCAGTATAAAGAAATTGAAGTTACTTCATTATATAGTGATCCTGCCTTGAAAGATGTGAAAGCTGTAAAAAATCATCAAATTTATGTAATTGACGCTCGCTGGATAATGAGTTATTCACAGTTTATGATTAATGGTATTGAGGAATTGGCGCGTGTAACATATGGATACTCCGCAAAATAATAAAGCGTGTTTAAGGTGTTTAGTTTATTACTATTTTTATAATAAGTATTTTTATAGGTATTGAGTTGGAGGGTTTATTATGGGTCGAGTTATTGGTAAAAACAAAAAAATGTTAGCTGCTTATGTTACGTTTGCACTAATGGGTATGTCATTAAGTGGCCAAACCATGGCG
Source organism: Veillonella sp. CAG:933 (assembly GCF_000431435.1). NCBI lineage: Bacteria > Bacillati > Bacillota > Negativicutes > Veillonellales > Veillonellaceae > Veillonella > Veillonella sp. CAG:933. Next base: position 35,110 of record NZ_HF986261.1, on the reverse strand, counting down.
GCAGCCGGCACTACTGATGAGGTATATGCATTACCTGATGTTGTAGTAACTGCTACAAGAACGGAAGAACAGGTTACCAAAGTTCCTGCCAGTGTAACTGTTGTAAAAGGCGAAGATTTGGAAGAAAGACATGAATCTAATTTAGGGGAAGCTTTGCGTAACGTACCGGGAGTAGAGTTTAATACATATGGTGGCGGTGTAGGGTATACTAACTCTAATTCTTTCAGAATTAATGGTAGTAATAATGTTTTATATATGGTAGATGGTATTAATATGAATGCTGCCGGTGTTAACGTACCGTTTACTATTTTAAAAAATATGGATGGTATTGATCGTGTGGAAGTGGTTAAAGGGGCTGCTTCTACCTTATATGGGTCCGGTGCTATTGGCGGTGTTGTAAATGTTATTACTCGTGTACCGGAAGAAGGCATGAAAACAACTGCTCGTATTACCGGTGGCAGTTATGATAAAGAACAATATAAATTTATCAACGAAGGTAAAGAAGGCAATGTATATTGGCGTGCATCGTATCAGAAAGATATTGTGGGTAGCTATAAGGATGCTCATGGGGTCGAAGTTCCACAACATTTAAACGGACGTACCGCATCTTTCATGGTGGGTAGTGATATTGATGATAACAATAATGTGATGATTTCTTATGATTCCTATCGTGCCGATGTAAAATATGCCGATTCTGCTAAAAAATTAAATCATATTCGTTATGGTAATGAAGGCAATGATTCGTTCCGTGGCATTTGGAAAAATAAGATTAATGATCGCTTAAGTCATCAGTTATATGTATTAAACAATCACTATGATGGTACTTATGACGGCTATACGACGGATATTAAAACGATTGCAATTGGCGATCAGGTAACGTATCTTTTAGATAAACATACTTTGATTGGTGGTTTTGATTGGCGCCAGGATAAAGTAAATACTATCGGTGACAGCTGGGAAAAAATTACCGGTAAAAAGTTAACGAATACATCGTATTATGTTCAAGATGCTTGGAATTTTGCTCCAAAATGGACATTAACACCTGGCATTCGTGTGGATCATCATTCGGAATTCGGGTCCCATACATCACCTCACATTTCCTTGGGTTATGATGTAAATGAAAAGACTAATGTATATGTGTCGTATAATGAATATTTCTTGGCTCCGACCCCATATCAGTTATTCAGTGATAACTATGGGAACAGAAACTTAAAACCGGAAACCGGTCATGAAGTAGATTTTGGTGTTCATCATCAATTTAGTAATTCCTTAATAGGCAATTTAAACTTCTTTACCCGCCATTCCACTGATAAAATTGATTTCAATCGATCTACCAGTAAGTATGCTAATTTTTCAAATGAAAAAGCACGTGGTTTCAGCTTCGATTTGCGTAAGCAAATTACCGGTAACTTGTCAGCCGGAGCGGCTTATACATATACCCATATTGACGCTACATCCGGACGCTCCGCCAATGCAAACGGCTATGTACCGAAACATGCTATCAATTTAAGTTTAGACTATAACGATGCTAAATGGGATGCTCATTTGGATGTACGTGCCGTAATTAACCGTCCGGGCATTGCTACGACTGCCGATAAAGGTGATTTCTTCCCTAAGAGCACCTATTGGATTACGAATGTAAGTGCCAATTACCGTATTACTGATGACATTACCGTTTTCGGACGCGTTAATAATCTATTTGATGTATATTATGCGGAAATGTCGAATGTTGCCGGTTGGGGCGGCAGTGCTGGAGATTGGTGGGCAATGCCTGGCCGTAACTATCAATTAGGTATGGAATTCACTTTCTAATATAAATATCGAATGCAGTATAGTATTAGTTCTTTTACTATAGTTTAAAGATTACCCCCATTATGCAAGTAATGGGGGCTATATCTATATGTTATTTTTCACCAAAAGGAATCTATTTTATGGAACTGTGGAAATTGCCAACCGGCGACTCGGTATCACGTTATGAACGATCAATCGTAGTTAATTTTACCGAACCGCGCAAGGTATTGAGTACCTCTCTATTTAATGGTGGTTATCATGAGGATTATACTTATGTGTTCAATCATGACTCCAAGCCCAGCCCCGGGGAGACGATGTGCACGTCACTGGAAGATTATTTGCAGCATTTGCATGATGTAACGTTGCGTCTAGGTTTTGAACCCACCAAAGGAACCGGCATTGGTACGGCGGCCTACATGGAGAATGTAGCGATTATTGAGAAGTCTTATAAGGAACTTACGGTGACGGCTATTGTTACCGGTGGTATTGATGTTAATGGCGGACGTGTAGGCGATGAAGCGTCGTATTATAGACCGTTGGAAAAAACTGAAACAACTACAGATGACGATATACGTTTTAAAACAGGACGGCAGCAAGCTCCAAATGGTACAGAAGCAGAGCCATTGGGGACAATTAACATCATTCTTTATATTGACGGCGATTTAGCAGAGCCTTTATTAGCTCGGGCATTGGTAACATGCACCGAAGCGAAAACGGCTGCATTGCAAGAACTTCAAGCCGGCAGCCATTATTCCATGGGCATCGCCACCGGTTCCGGCACGGATCAGACTATAGTAGTCGCTAATAGTGAATCACCGTATTATTACGACAGTGCCGGCAAGCATTCCAAATTGGGTGAATTAATTGGTAAAGCTGTCAAAAAAGCGGTAAAATTAGCATTATACAAGCAGACTCATTTGGGGCCGAAACAGCAACATAATCTATTTAAGCGTTTGCAGCGCTTCGGGCTTTCCCTGAACTATCTGTTTGAAAGCTATATGAGTGAGTATGAGGCTGACGGGCATGAGAAGTTTGAAGTGCTTAATGCATTTGAGAAATATGCGCGCAGTAATGAAACTGTAGTTATGAGTGCTATGTGGTCGCATTTGGTAGATGAATGGCTGTGGGGGCTGTTGACGGATGAAGAATTAAATCTCGGCTTAGTACAGCTGGGTTTGGTACCCGTTGAATCATCTGGCTCTTATCCATCGAATAGCCTTGAATATTTTGAGCCGGCCGGTATTTCAGCTACTCACCAATTTGAAGTGGCGGATGTAATTCGTAACTTAGAGAATCATATTATCAATGAAGTGCGTATTCGATTAGGGGATACTACGAAATAGTGAATTACAAGATAGAATCAACAAAGTTATTTTAGATTCATTATAAAATTGCTAACTCTACATAGCCTTATACATTTGAAAGGCAGTGGTTATTATGAAAAAGATTGCTATATATGGTAAAGGCGGTATCGGCAAATCCACGACGACTGCCAATATATCGGCCGCATTGGCGCAGCAAGGGCGTCAAGTCTGTCAAATCGGTTGTGATCCGAAAAATGACTCTACCCGTTTGCTTCTTCATAAGATTTGTCATCAAACGGTGTTGGACGAAGTATGTCTAAAAGATGATGACGTTACCTTAGAAGACGTTGTGCATACAGGTTTTGCCGGTGTTACTTGTATTGAAGCGGGCGGACCGGAGCCGGGCGTGGGCTGTGCCGGTCGCGGTATCATCGTTGCCTTAGAGAAACTCAACGAATTATCGGTAATGGATGACAAAGATATTGTTATTTATGATGTCCTTGGTGATGTGGTTTGCGGTGGTTTTGCCGTGCCGATTCGTGAAGGCTATGCCGATGAGATCTACATTGTTACGTCCGGCGAAACGATGGCTCTCTATGCGGCCAATAATATCTGTAAAGGGATTGCCCGTTTTGCCAAACGAGGATCCGTACGTTTGGGTGGCCTAATTCTTAATAGTCGTATGGTTCCTAATGAAGAGGCTATAGTTAATGCCTTTGCAGAGCGTTTGGGAACTAAAGTTGTTGCCGTGATTCCCCGTGATAATATTGTACAGAATGCGGAAATTAATCGTCAGACGGTTATTGAATATGCTCCTGATAGCGCGCAAGCTACCGTGTATCGTGAGTTGGCAAGCCACATTTGGGATAGTCAAGCGTCGGATATACCAAAGCCGTTAGCATTCGAAGAATTGGAAGAGTTGGTGTATAGCTATGGCCGTGAATAAGCGACGTTTTATCAAAGACAAAGTCAGTTACAGTTGCAGTATGCCTGGTGTATGGAAAGCAGTAGCGCATTCTGAAGGTTGTGTGGTTGTGTATCATGCACCGAAAGCTTGTGCCCATATTACGGAAGAAATGGAACGTAATCAGTACTTTCGTATGTTGGCACGTCGCGAATATACGAATCCGCCGTATACAGCACCGCTCATCACGTCTAATATTGCCAAGAAGGAATCGATCTTTGGTGGTAGTCAGTTGCTGAAAAAATGCTTAGATTATGTGGTAGCAACCTATAAGCCACGCTATATTGTGGTGACCGATTCCTGTGTAGCCGGTGTTATCGGTGATGATTCGGCGGCTGTTTGCCAAGAAGCAGAACAAGAATATGGCATTCCCGTACTCCATGTGGATTGTCATGGTTTTTTAGATGGTGAATATTATGGTGGATTTATTAGCGCTGCAAAATTATTAATTGACCGTTTCATGGCGAAAAAAGAGTTCCCTAACGTTACATCTGACCAGCCCTATAAAGTGACACTTATCGGCGAAAAAGACGGGCCCGGCTCAATGGCTATCCAACAATTCTGTGCTTTAATTGAAGATTTTGGTTTAGAGATTTATAAAGCATTTCCCGGTTATTGCTCAATTGAAGATATGCAAAAGATCGGTGAGTCGGATTTTACGGTTATTTTAGGCGGTACACAAAAGGCCTATGCTTATTTACGTGAAATTGCCGATTATATGAACGAAAAGCTTGGTATTTCTCATTTTGCCTCTGATTATCCAATCGGTTGGGAAGGTACGAGGCGTTGGCTCGACGATTTTAGCGTATTTTTGCAAAATTTTAAGAGCGACGCTAAGAATCATAAGATTGAGATAGAAGCGATAAAAGCTAATGTGTGGCGCCGTTTTGAAGAAGGTTTTGAACCTTTTAAAAAGACACTTCAAGAGGCTTCTATCGTGCTTTCTTTAGGTTATATAAACCCTAACTACGATTTGAGTTGGGTTCTTGAGTGGATCCATTTAGGTAATTTATCGTTAGCAAAGGTTGTTATTCTGGATAATGTTCCGGAAACCCAACAGGCTATGTATAGAACGATGGTACAGCGTTTTTATCCGGAGACAACGATTGTTTTAGAAACTGCGGATACGGTATTACCGAAAGATGCTTTAATTATAACTACGCAGGAATTGGCCGAGCCTTTTTTACGACAACTAATATTGCCTTGTTTGCCGCCAATCGGCATGGCCGGTTTGGTACAGATGTATCGCAAGCTGTTTATGTTGGCAAGACGGCGCGGTGAGAGGGGGATTGTGCTCTATGGCTGGTAATTCGTGGTTTAATCATAATGAATGTTTACAAAGTTGTGCCCTTGCCGGTGCTGCCGCTATGGCTGCTGGCATTACCGATGCGTATATTGTCGCGAACGGCCCTACCTGGTGCTACTTTTATGCTATGAAGGTTACTGACCGCCCGGGTCTAAACTTGGGTCAACGCTTTCTGTGTACCTATCCATCCAATGGGGCTATCGTGTTTGGTACTGAAAAAGAATTGCTGCAGACGTTGGCAGATTTAACTAAACTGCCAAAAGCACCGGGATTAGTATTAGTTGAAAATAGTTGTGCTTTTAGTCTGATAGGCGATGATTTGTCGAGCATTGTCAGCGAATCTGATTTGACTTGTCCTATACTTACTATGGACTCAGGTGGTACTTTGGGTGACTTTTGGGCTGGCTATCGTAAAGCCTTGCTTGATTTGCTGAAATTGGTGGATTTTCAAAATGTTGAAAAATCTGCTGATACCAAAAAGAATGGCAAAGTCCATAACGAAGAGTGTGGCCAAGAAAATGGCAATGATAGAATGACTAAGTCACAGTATACGGTAAATCTAATCGGTTGTTCCGTCACGTATTATAATGAAATAGACGATTTGGCAGAGTTGGAACGGCTTTTGAAAATAGTGGGGATAGACGTCAATCTGATATTGGCCGTCAATCATAATATGGCTGATTTGAAGTGTTTGTCGCAGGCTGATTTAAATGTAGTCATTCATCCTGAACTCAGTCATGAGGTGGCTGAGTGGTTATTGAAAAAACTAGCCATGCCGTATATTGAACCGGTTTTGCCATATGGCCTGGAAGGGACGCTTACATGGGCACATGAAATAGTGACGGCACTCATGAAACAGGCCCATGCTGCAGGTTCTCAAGCTGATGAATCTGATACATTAACTAAGTCCGACGATAGAGATGAAGCGCAAATTGAAATACGCTTAAAGCCCCTAACAGACCTTATTCAAAGCGAAAAGGCCCGTCAATTTGAACGGACTAAAGAGATTCAACGTTTATGCGGTGAACCTTGGTTTGATTCTGTTTTAGTATCAGCGCCAAGTTCAGTTGTGCGTGGTATGGAACGGGCCCTTAATGATGAATGGCTTGATGCGGGGCAGTTTACTTATGTTGTGCATGACGATAGCAAATCTAATCCGGACTATTATTCCTATGTACAAGGCCATGATTGGCAGGCCGCTTTGCAAACCGGCGAGAATGGTTTATTATTAGGAAGTGATCAAGAGCGACGTTTATGTGTGCCGGATAAGCATATTGCATATCAAACAATCAGTAATCCGGAACCGGCTGAGATTGTACTGGCTGAACGCCCTTTTATGGGGATTAGAGGTCATCGCCATATGCAAGAAATTATTTGGAATTTATATATTCACAGTTTAGAAAATGGATAAGGAGTAAAGAGTCATGGATACTGACAATAAGGCAAAAATACCTGCTTTTGATACTGATATGAAGCATACAGCTACAAATATTGTCGGTGAGCACGGTTTGGATACTCCAATGAATCTGAGTATTGAGGGGGGCCATGAAAAAGCGATAACTGAAGCGATTGTGATGGACGAGTCAATCCACGACAATTTACTCAGCATTAGTGATATGGCGAAACTTCATGGCTTAACGCGTCCAACGCTTTTGTATTACGATTCTATCGGGCTTTTTTCACCGGTTTTTACGGCATCAAATGGTTATCGTTATTATAGCCGTGTGCAGATTCCGCTCTTGCGTGAAATTTGTTTTTTAAAAGCTTTAGGTATCAGTTTGAAAGAGATTCAAGGACATTTAAATAATCGTACACCGGAAGCAGAATTAGAGTTATTGGCCGAACAGGAATTAAAGATTCAGAGAGAAATGCAAGAGTTAGGGCGTAAGCGTTTAGCTTTGCAGCAGCGACTCTATATGTATAAGGAAGCGGTCAACGCCGTGGCGAGACCACAGGGGGAACCGTTTTTGCGACATTATAAAGAACGTACCATTATTTTTAAAACATTTTTAGAAAACGACTCAGGTGATGTGGATCGTCAAAATATCCACTTAACGTCTATGGAGCTTTGGCGCGATTTATATAATCATGAGTTTTTGCCGGCCTATAGCTATGGTTTTTTGATAAAAGAAGAAGCACTTAAAACGGATAACATGCTTAAAGACGGGGGCTGCTATATTCGAGTTCCCGTGGGGAATTTTGAATTTGAGTCAACTGTCTTGAATTTGCCGGAAGGCGATTATATTTGCTGTTATAAGCGGGGGCGCCCAACTGATTTAACTGTTTTAAAACAGCTCTTGGCTTGGATTGCGGAAAAGGGGTATACCGTTTGCGGTGATGTGGTGGATTCCTGTTTCTTGGATACGACGTTTGACGAAGTTCTTCATGACGAAATTTTTACAATACTTCAGATTCCGGTAGTCAAAAAGTAACGATTTTACATTGTTTGCGTATTGATTTTGTGTTGCTTTTATATTGCCTTTGTATTGCCTCTGGTGCACATTTATACTGAATATTTAAAATAGTGATAAGATACTATAGAAAATATCATATAAACTTCATCTAATATTTAGGGAAAATCTATTGACTGTAAAGTTACTTTATAGTTTAGAATAGCGTCTATAGAAAAAGTAGTCCCTATGGTAGGACAGTAGTTGAGATGGAGGGATGCAGTATGATGGCAATTTTAATTTTGATTAATAAAGCAATCGAAGATTGGCTCAAAACTTTCTAATGGGAACAAAGAGAATGATGACAACGCAACTAAACAATCGTTACTTTGTAAAAGTGACAGAGAAAGCATCGTAGTTATTTTAAAAATAACTGTGGTGCTTTTTTGTTTACCTATAACTGACAGTAAGTTGACTATGATTATATTTTATTTGAAATATGAATCAGAGTTATTTTATTGACAATACATGTGTTCGCGGTTATTATTAAATAAAGATAAAAAAGATGGAGGATACCTAATGAAACAGTGTATGGATGCGGACAATTTACATCGCCGCCTCAAGAAAATTATCGGGCAAGTGCAGGCGATAGATAGAATGGTAGACGAAGACGTACCATGTGAGGATATTTTATCCCAAATTAATGCTGCAAAATCTGCTTTAAATCGTTGTGGGCAGGTTATTCTGGAAGGCCATATTCGTCACTGTGTACGCGATGGGTTAGAGCACGGCGATGTGGATAAAACCCTTGATAAATTCACTAAAGCAGTAGAACGTTTTGCCAACATGCAGTAGCAGTAACATGTAGATGTAAGGCGATTGATTCGTCGGTGTATGTTTACGAATAAAATTGAATAGTAAGTCCTTAAGGCGAAGAGAAAATCTTCGTCTTTTTTATTTTCTTATTGACAACCTATACCCCTATAGGTATAATGCAAGTGTAATAACTTATACCCCTATAGGTATAAAAGTTCGAAAATAAGCCCATATAGGTAGCGCATAAAGAGTCTGCCTATGTGGGCATTATAAGCAACAACATATGAATACTTGCTTATATATTATGATATGTTCGTTTATATTTCATTATTATCATATCGGTATCATCAGTCAAACAGGAGGTTTATCATGGAAACGGCTATACGAAAGTTGGAAACCAATGTATTTAGCAAATTAGAGTATTTATTGGAATTAGGCGGTATTAAAAAAGATATAGCGTTTTTGGTATTATCCGGCTTAGCTGTATTAGCCAGCTTGTTTGATTATCAGCCGCTACCGTTTGATATTGCTTGGGTGGCGATTATCCTTTGCGGCTTGCCGATTATTATAGAAGCCATTATCGGCCTTGTAACTGAGTTTGATATAAAAGCTGATGTGTTGGTATCCTTGGCCTTGATCGCGGCTGTGGCGACCGGTGAAATTTTTGCGGCTGCCGAAGTGGCGTTTATTATGCAAATTGGTGCGCTCCTTGAAGATATTACGGTAGCTAAAGCAAGAGCCGGTATTGAAAAGCTCGTTAATTTAACACCTCAAGAGGCACGTGTTTTAACGGCTAGTGGGGCTCAATTTGTTAAAGCTGATGAAGTCCAAGTGGGCGATATTTTGCGCGTGTTACCGGGCGAAACGATTCCGGTGGATGGTGAAATTATCGCCGGTGAAACTTCGATTAACCAGGCCGTACTTACCGGGGAATCTTTACCGGTGGATAAAACGGTAGGTGATATGGTGTCCAGCGGTACGGTGAATCAGTTTGGCAGCTTTGATATGCGTGCCGTAAAGGTTGGTGAAGACAGCTCTATTCAACGTATGATTCGCTTGGTTCAGTCCGCTGATGCAGGCAAAGCGAAGATTGTAGGCCTTGCGGATCGTTGGGCTACTTGGGTTGTAGTGATTGCTTTACTTTCCGCTATCGGCACTTGGGCCGTGACCGGTGAAATCCTGCGCGCCGTTACTATACTCGTTGTATTTTGCCCTTGTGCCTTGGTATTGGCTACGCCGACGGCCATCATGGCGGCTATCGGAAATGCCACTAAACATGGCTTTTTGGTGCGTGAAGGGGATGCGCTGGAACGGTTAGCTAACGTGAAGACTGTTACCTTTGACAAAACCGGTACGTTAACGTTCGGTATGCTTAAGGTCATTGCGGTTGAACTGATTGATTCTCCGGTGGGTTGTACCAGTGATTCGGTCTATCGTTTGGCAGCCAGCTTGGAAGCGTTATCGGAGCATCCGTTGGGCAAAGCTATTGTTAAGTCGTTTAAAGAAGGTTCTAAAACGGATATATTGCCTGTTACTGAATTTAAAATGCTACCGGGTCGTGGCGTTTCCGGTAAAATTGCAAGCCAGTTAATCGTTGCCGGTAATGAACGCATGATGGCGGAAGCGGGTATTGAAATTGCATCTTCTGTGAAAACAAGCGGCGCTAGCTATCTTGATCAAGGCGGCACCATTGTTTATGTGGCAGTTGGTCAATATTTGGTAGGTTACTTGGTATTGGCTGATACGGTGCGTAGCGAAAGCCAGGCAGTTATTGATAAACTAAATCGTATCGGTGTTGAGACGGTTCTCTTGACCGGCGATAATGAAAGTGCGGCCTACACTATCGGCTCTCAATTGGGCATCCGCAGTATTCGTGCGAATTGTTTGCCGGAAGACAAGTTAAACTACATTGAATCTCATGAAAATCAATCTATTTGTATGATTGGTGATGGTATTAATGATGCGCCGGCTCTTAAAAAAGCACAGGTAGGTATTGCTATGGGTGGCGTAGGCAGTGATATTGCGGTTGATGCGGCCGATATTGCCCTCGTTGATGATGAAATTAAAGAATTGCCTCATCTTATGGCCTTGTCTAAACGCATGATGAGCACCATTAAGTGGAATTTGGCGTTTGCCATGATTCTAAACTTTACGGCCATCGGTTTGTCCTTCCCGGGCATTTTAACACCGGTAACGGGTGCGTTGGTACATAACGCGGGCTCCGTATTAGTTATTATTAATTCCGCCTTGCTTTTGACGTGGCGTAGCAGAGCGTAGATATATAATAATATTATAGAGGCACATATGGCTTGATAATCTGATTAAAACCTCCTCATAGTTTATGGGGAGGTTTTTGGCGGTTAATGTATAATTCAAATAGTGATTTGTAAAAAGGAGTTTAATTGAGATATGTCGAAATCGATAAGAGGGAAGTTATTATGTTACTTTTTTATTAGCATAATTAGCGATTACTACTGTTTATTGGGGAAAGGGGATTATTATGAAAAAGATAGTTTCAGTTCTTGTTGGTGTTAGTGTATTTTTGGGGATAAGTGGGATAAATCTTGTGGTTGACACTAATTTTTCACATGTAGAGGCAGCCGTAGTTGCTCAACAAGATTCAAGTCAAAAGATGCCGGCAAAGAGTAAGGTAAAGAGTTCTTTGATTAATATGACGGGGAAATATGATAATGTCAAACCGGGGCGACTTTATGGAACAATGATTTCTAAAGAAGAGAAAGTTATTGCCGGTGTAAGCTTAGGTTCTTCCTTTGAAAGTATTATTAAAAGTCTGGGTAAACCTGATAAAATTGATTATATTGGCAATAGAATATCAGCTGTAACCTATGGTGGGATTTACTTTAGTAATTTTATGGGGAGTGAAGAAATGTACATGATTACTGTGTCAAATCGTGATGCAGTGACAGCTCGTGGAGTGGCCGTAGGAGATACCTTGGAGAAGGTTTATTCTTTATATGGCCAACCAGATACAGTTTCTCAAGATAAAGATAGCTGGTTTTATGGTAGATTCATGCCCATGACTGATAATGTAGCCGGAATACGATTTGTGCATGATGGAAATAGAGTAACTAAAATCATTATTCTATAATTAGGGTTATAGAATGTTATAATTAATTACAATTGCTTAATTACAGTTAAAAAATAGATACAGTTAAGAAAGGAATTTTTATGGAAATTATATATTGGTCAGATTATGCTTGCCCGTTTTGTTTCATTGGACGCAAGCATTTAGAGGCTGCCATTGAGAAAATAAATAAAGAAAAAGATGAAACGTTTACAGTAACAATGAAGGCATTTGAACTGGATCCGAGTGCACCTACAGTAGTGGAAGGGACTGCTACTGAGCGTCTTGCATCAAAATACGGTTTAACGATGGAAGATGCAGCTGATAGAATTAATGGCGTAAATATGATGGGGCAGGCTCTCGGTATCGATTTCAGATACGATTTGGCAAAACCTTCAAATACCTTTGATGCGCATCGTATTACGAAGTTAGCTCAGGCAAAAGGCAATGATGTAGCCGAAGTTTTGACTGAATTATTGTATGAGGCGTATTTTGTAAAACATGAAGTGTTGGCAGACCATGCTGTATTAATGTCAAAAGCCAAAGAAGCCGGCTTGGTTGAAGACGAAGTAAAAGCTGTGTTAGATTCGGATATGTATGCTAATGAGGTTCGTGAGGAAGAAGCGTTAGCTGCTCGTTATGGCATTAACTCCGTGCCGTTCTTTGTAGTAAACGATAAAGTAGCATTACCGGGGGCACTGCCAATTGAAGAATTTGAAAAAGTTCTTCGTGAAATGTTGGAAAAAGAAGTCGAATAGTATGTATTTATAAAGTGAGGAGCTGATTATCATGGGCAAGAATATTTTAATCGTTGTGGATATGCAAAATGATTTTATTACCGGTTCGTTGGGGACGGCTGAAGCGCAAGCGATTGTACCTAAAGTGGCAGCTAAGATTGCCGAGTTTGATGGCGATGTTTTCTATACCATGGATACGCATGATGAAGCGTATTTAAATGAACAGGAAGGGCAGAACTTACCGGTATTGCATTGCCAAGAAGGCACGGAAGGTTGGCAACTAGCTCCTGAGATTATAAATGCAGCGCCGATTGATCCGGAAAAAGTATATTGCAAAAATCAATTTGGTTCGGTTGAATTGGCGGAAGATTTGCAATATTTGAATGAGGAAGAAGAAATCGATTCTATTGAACTCGTTGGTCTTTGTACCGATATTTGCGTCGTATCCAATGCCATTTTGTTAAAAGCTTTTTTGCCGAATGTGCCGATTACGGTATGGGCTGATAGCTGTGCCGGGGTAACGCCTGAGAAACATGAAGCGGCTTTGGAAACGATGCGTAGTTGCCAGATTATAGTTAAATAAAAATAAAAAATAAAAAAAGTCCTAAATCAGACCTTTACAAAAGTCCTAATTCGTACTATAATAACTATTGTAGTTAAGTCTGAATTAGGACTTTTTGGTTTATATTATAGTTGGCAAATATGGAATATAGTTTTTTAATAATCGGGAGGTATTATTTTGGAACAATTACGCAAGCAACAAATACAAGCACTTGGTCGCTATTTTGGTCGCATAGTGGAATTATATGCTGATTGGGCTAAACAAGAAGGTCTTAGCTACAATAAGTTAGCTGTGATTATGACTATTTTTTACGGTGAAAAGGCTACACAGCGTGAAATTTGCTCGGAATGGGCCTTGCCAAAGCAGACCGTATCGACGATTTGTAAAGGTTTTGAGCAAACCGGTCTTATTACGTATACGGCCGGTACTGAAGATAATCGTGAGAAGTATATGGCACTAACCGCTAAGGGGCTCGCGACGTATAGGCCCGTTATGGAGAAGTTACAAGCGGTTGAGTTTTATGCTTTGCAAAAAATGGGCGACGAAAAAGTCGCTTTAATGTTAGCTTGTATGGAACAATTTACTTCGGCATTTGCCGAAGGTGCTAAGGAGGTTACTAAATGATTGGTTATTTATTTTTAGGTGCAGCTATTTTATTGGAGATTTTTTCGACATCCATGTTAAAGCTATCTATGGGATTCACTAAGTTGATTCCATCCGTCGTATTTGTAGTGGGTATGAGTTCCTCATTTTATGTGTTGTCCAAGGCATTAAATTTGATTCCCCTCAGCATTGCCTATGCCATTTGGTCAGGTATCGGGACTGCGTTAACAGCCCTTATCGGTGTATATATTTGGAAAGAAGAGCTTTCTATGACAGCTGTAATTGGTATCGCACTCATTGTAATCGGGGTAATATTATTAAACCTAAAAGGTGCAGCCCATTAATTGGTAGATTCAAAGTTTATAACATAATTCCTTGTATTAGGGGCCCCGAGGTGGGCTCCTTTTATTTTACTGAAAAAGAATCTCATTTAAATCTAAAAGTTCACTAAATCTTCATCTTGTTTTAATGTAGCAGGCATAGAGTAATGATTACAGAGTTGTTAAGAGCAACGAAGTAAATAGAACAAATAACAAGGAAGAAGATGATAGAGTAAGGAAACCTTTGTTGATAACGGTGGTAGCTGTTTTAGTAATTCAACATATGAATTATTAGAATTATTATATGGTCGTTGTTTGAAAAACAAGGGTAGATTTATGATTATCGATGTGCTATAATGAAGTTGTAAGTGATAATAAATACTTTTAAAGAATTAATCAAGCTTAGTGATGTGAATCACGGCTCCATTACAGCATGTAAATTTCTGCGTGGTGTAACATTAATTAAAAAATTAATTGAGAAGAAAGGCTTCAGGTGAGTTTACCATGAACAAAAAAATCGCAAAAGCATTAAACGAACAAGTTATTTTTGAATTTAATTCCGCATATTTATATTTAGCATTATCCTTGTCAATGGCTGATGCACGTTTTAAAGGTTTCTCCGCTTGGTTGCGTTTACAGTACCAAGAAGAAATGGATCATGCATTCAAATTTATTGACTATTTAGAAACTCGTAACGAAACAACTACTTTGGGTGACATCAAAGCTCAGGCCGTTGAAGTTAGCGATCCATTGAAAGTAGCTGAAATGGTTTACAACCATGAACAAGTTATTACCGGTAAAATTAACGAAATTTATGCATTAGCTATCAAAGAAGAAGACTATGCAACTGTTAACTTCTTGAACTGGTTCATTAATGAACAGGTTGAAGAAGAAGCCAGCGCTCGTGACTTGGTTGATGAATTCAAATTTGCCGGTGACAGCCGTGCCAGCCAGTTGTTTGTTGACTCTCGTTTGGGTAATCGTCAATAATTCTAAGTTGATTGTGAGTACAATCTGACTTAGTCTAATATCAATAGTTTTAA
>NZ_HF986261.1:0-20119 GCF_000431435.1 Veillonella sp. CAG:933 | reverse complement strand
CTTCGGAGCGTCTTTTTTGTATTCGGATTTTCTTTGTCTTTTTAACAAGTAGCGTTGTTTGACTTTTGTAATTTTTCACTAAAAGGTAAAAATACAGCTTAGTCTGATGGCTTAAAAAGCCTTATAAATACTGATTAAAATAAAAAGTCAAATTTTTTATATTTTTTTGACTTTTTAGCTTGACAAAAGTCAAAAAGTCAACTATTATATAGACAAGGTCAAAAGAACAAAAGGTAAAAAGGTTAAAAGGTGAGACGAAATAAGTTGAACTAAAAGTTAGCCGAAAGTCGACCGAATCATAAACAGAATGAAGGTATTATATGATGCAGAGTGTATTAATAGATATAAAGTTTGGAGAGATGATGTATGGGAATTTTAGCGGATCGAATTGAAAAGTTTATTTTAGCTAAATTATTGGAAGAGCAGGCAAATAGAGAAGACGGTATTGTGTTACGCCGTAACGAATTAGCTGATGAGCTCAATTGTGCGCCGTCGCAAATCAGTTATGTCTTAAGCACCCGTTTTTCCAACGACCGCGGATTTATCGTAGAATCGAGACGTGGTCTGGGTGGTTTTATCAGTATCACTCGTATTCCGGTGAAAGCACTGTTAGAAGCGCCTAAACAAGATACCAATGAAGAAACAGCCACTGACAAACCATTGACCATGGGTATGATAGATAATTCGTTGTTTGAATTGATGCAGCAGAAGTTCTTACGTAAACGAGAGGCAGCTCTTTTACATGAAGCGTTCGCCATCTTGATGGAAGAACCGGATCGCAAAACGCGGGAAGCAAAAGTTCGTCGTTTGTTTGAACAAGTAGTCTCCATGGTGAAGGAGGTATGATGCGTTATGTTATGTGATAATTGTAAAAAAAATGAAGCCACTGTCCATATGACTCGGGTGGTTAACGGTAAGAAAAGTGAACGTCATTTATGTAATGCCTGTGCTAAACAGCAGGGCGAAGATTTCGGCGGTCAAGGTTTTATGAACTTCGGCCCATCCTTATGGGACAATGATTTCTTTACTAATGACTTCTTTACCAATTCATTATATCCTGACAGCTTATTGAATCCTCGCCAGGAAACGCGTTGCAGTCAATGCGGTATGACATTCAGTGATTTTAATCAAACCGGTAAATTCGGATGCGATCATTGCTATGAAGCGTTTGAAGTACAGATTGCACCTTTGGTAAGACGTTTACAAGGTTCGTTAAATTATGAAGGCCGTGTACCGAGTCGCGGTACGGGCGTTTTCAAAACAAAACATCAAATTAAACGGTTGCGTCAGGAACTTGATAAAGCGGTTAAAGCGGAACAGTTTGAAGAAGCCGTTCGCTTGCGTGATGAAATTAAATCGCTGGAACAATCCTTGGGTAACACCGACAAATAGGAGGGACAATTATGTTAGATAAAATTTTAGATGAACCGCTTAGCGGTTGGCTGAAAAGCAGTGATCCTTTAGGCAAGATGGATTCGCATATCGTATTGTCCAGCCGCATTCGGTTGGCTCGTAACTTCAAAGGATTGCAATTTACTAATCGGAATAACGAAGAGTCGCTGAAAAAGGTCGACACCATGATGCGCGGTGTGCTTGGCACTTTAAAAGCCGCCGATGGTCGCGATTATTCCAATATTAGTTTAGATAAATTATCTGATACGGAACGTGAAATTCTTGTTGAAAAGCATTTGATGAGTCCGCAAATGGGACAAAAAGCGATGTATCGCAGCTTAATTGTTGCCAATGACGCGTCTGTGGCCATCATGGTCAACGAAGAAGATCATATTCGTATCCAGGCTATGGAACCGGGCCTTAAGCTTAAAGAAGCGCTGGAACATGCATTTCTTATCGATGATGCCATCGAAAGCAAATGTGACTATGCGTTTAGCGAACGGTACGGCTATTTAACCGCTTGTCCGACTAATGTGGGGACGGGGCTTCGCGCTTCCGTAATGTTACACTTGCCTGCATTAGCCATGACGGGTCGGATTAACCGTTTGGTTCGTAATATTACGCAGCTTGGCTATTCGGTTCGTGGTCTCTATGGCGAAGGTTCGCAGGCATTAGGTAATATTTATCAGATTTCCAACCAAGTAACGATGGGGATTAGTGAAGAAGACACAATTCAACAAATTCAGAAAGTAATTGAAAAATTAGTTCAAGAAGAAGTGAAGGCTCGTGAGGCCATTAAAAGTAACGACTTTGAAGCGTTTGAAGACCGTGTATGGCGTGCGTTTGGTACTTTGCAATACGCACGGCGCTTATCCGGCGAAGAAGCGCTGAGTCTTTTGAGTGATGTTCAATTAGGTATGGATATGGGCGTGTTGCCACAACATTCCGCTGATGTGTTCAGTGAGCTCGTGGTAACTACAAGACCTAACTTTTTAAGTAAATATGCCGGGAAAGAATCGATGACAGCTCCGGAACGCGACAGTTATCGCGCTAAAGTTGTTCGTGACAGATTAGCCCGCTAAGATATGAGGTGATTATATGTTTGAACGTTTTACAGACGGTGCGCAACGTGCTTTAGGCATTGCGCAGGAGAAAGCTAAGGAGTTCGGCCACGACTATGTGGGTACGGAACATTTGCTCCTTGGCTTATTGGAAGAAGATGACAGCGTAGCATCTAAAGCGCTCCATTCTTTGGGCTTGGAAGATAAAGCTACGGAAAAAGCTGTGTTGGATGCGGTAGGCCGCGGTAACAGCCATGGTAATGAATTGTATATTACGCCGCGTACCAAACGTGTATTGCAATTGGCCGTGGAAATTGCCAACCAAATGCAGCATAACTATGTTGGTGCCGAACACTTATTGCTCGGTATTTTGCAAGATGGCGGCGGGGTAGCTGTCAATGTCCTCTATGGTATGGGCATTCGTGCTAATGACGTTGTCAAAGCTATTAACAGTATTTACGGCTCCGAACAAAACGGTGCTGAAGGCGGATCCGGCAACGGTGCGAATGGTGCCGGCGGCAACAGTAATTTGGGTGATTTAAAAGATTTTGCCACCGATTTGAATGAATTGGCAAAACAAGGCAAGATTGACCCGGTTATCGGCCGTGATAATGAAATTAACCGTGTAATTCAGATTTTAAGCCGTCGCACAAAGAATAACCCGGTACTTATCGGTGAACCTGGTGTCGGTAAAACAGCCATTGCCGAAGGCTTGGCACAGCGTATTGTAACGCAGAACGTACCTGAAATTTTACGTAATAAACGTATTATTTCCTTAAGTTTAACAGCTATGGTTGCCGGTGCTAAATACCGTGGTGAATTCGAAGAACGTTTGAAAAAAGCTATCGACGAAGTACAGAAACACGATGATATGATTATTTTCATCGATGAACTTCATACTTTGATTGGTGCCGGTGCTTCCGAAGGCTCCATGGATGCAGCTAACATTTTGAAACCGGCCTTGGCTCGTGGTACGTTCCAAGTAATCGGTGCTACGACCCTCGATGAATATAAGAAACACATCGAAAAAGATGCCGCTTTGGAACGTCGTTTCCAACCTGTATTGGTCGGTGAACCAAGTGAAGAAGAAGCTCTTGAAATTTTGAAAGGCTTGCGTGACCGCTACGAAGCGTTCCACAAAGCTAAGATTACCGACGAAGCTTTAAAAGCTGCCGTTGAATTATCCAGTCGTTACATTTCCGACCGTTTCTTGCCGGATAAAGCTATCGACGTAATGGATGAAGCAGCCTCTAAAGTACGTATGAAAGTATTTACAGCGCCACCTGATGTGAAAGATTTGGAAACTCGTCTGGCCGATGTTCGTAAAGAAAAAGAAGCAGCCGTAACCGGACAAAACTACGAAGAAGCAGCCAAACTTCGTGATGAAGAAAAGAAATTGGTTGATGAAATCGAAGCTAAACAACAAGCTCGCAGCAAAGAAGACGAAGAAAAACTTGTTGTTACCGAAGATGATATCGCTGCCGTTGTTTCTCAATGGAGTGGGGTACCGGTTGCGAAAATTGCTGAAGAAGAATCGCAGCGTCTGCTTCGTTTGGAAGACGAACTTCATGAACGAGTTGTCGGTCAGGATGAAGCTGTAGTAGCTGTTTCTAAAGCCGTACGTCGTGCTCGTGCGGGCCTTAAAGATCCGAAACGTCCTATCGGTTCGTTCTTATTCTTAGGCCCTACCGGTGTCGGCAAAACAGAATTGGCTCGTGCCTTGGCAGCTAACCTCTTCGGTGATGAAAATGCCATGATTCGTCTGGATATGTCCGAATATATGGAAAAACACACCGTATCTCGTTTAGTCGGGGCGCCTCCGGGCTATGTGGGCTATGATGAAGGTGGTCAGTTGACCGATGCCGTACGTCGTAAACCTTACAGTGTCATCTTGTTTGACGAAGTTGAAAAAGCTCATCCGGACTTCTTCAACATCTTATTGCAGGTATTAGACGACGGTCGTTTGACTGATAACCAAGGTCGTACGGTTGATTTCCGTAATACGGTTATTATCATGACGAGTAACTTAGGCTCCAACTTCTTAAAAGAAGATAGCGCCGCTATGGGCTTCTTAGCTGCCAAGAATAAAGAAGATGCTAAGAAGAACGCCGAAAGCTCCTTTGCGGAAGCCAAGAAAAACACGTTGGATGCCGTTAAACGTCATTTCCGCCCTGAATTCTTGAACCGTATCGATGAAATGGTTGTATTCCATCCATTGACCGGTGAAGATTTAGGTAAAATTGTTAACATCTTGCTTAAAGATGTAACAAAACGTTTGGCTGAACGTAATCTTACTTTGGAAGTATCCCCTGAAGCTCTTGACGTTTTGGTTAAAGAAGGTTCCGACTTTGCGTATGGTGCGCGTCCATTGAAACGTGCTATTCAGCGTTTGGTTGAAGACCCTATTTCCGACTTAATCTTAAAAGGTGATGCCCCTGAAGGTTCGGTTATTAAAGCAAATGTGGTGGACGGCGACATCACAATGGTAGTATAATTAACAGGATTTGATTAACAGTTACAGATTTGGTTGATTATAACGCCGATTTACCAATTTATTCATGAAAAATTACTCCTCTGTTTGAAGGATATTGCACTAAAAATCACGAATACTATTTAAATGGTGTTCGTGATTTTTTTTATAAATAATTATGAAAAAAAGGTTCTCAATTTGAAGTTGATTTACGAGTATATAAAGAAAGGGAATCTATGGCAAAGGTTAAGACAGCATATTTTTGTAATAATTGCGGTGCGGAATCGGCCCGTTGGCTCGGTAAATGTCCGCAGTGCGGTCAATGGAATACATTGGTAGAAGAAGTAGTCCGTGAAACGAAGCAAAAGGGAACCGCCTCTTATGCGCCGGTAGACAAGGCGGCTACTAAGCCGGTGGCGCTTGCGGATATAAAAACGGAAGATTCACCGCGTATATCCACCGGTTACGGTGAGATTGATCGCGTATTGGGCGGCGGTATCGTGCCGGGAGCGCTCATTTTATTAGGCGGCGATCCGGGCATCGGTAAATCGACGATTCTTTTACAAGTATCGGGTAAAATCGCCGATACTCATGGTAAGGTGCTCTATGCGTCGGGCGAAGAATCGCAGATGCAGTTAAAGCTTAGGGCTGAACGCTTGGGCATTCAAGGGCAAAACTTAGCGGTTATGGCGGATACTAATTTGGACTCTATTTTGCAAGAAGCAAGTCAACATAAGCCGTCCCTTCTTGTCATTGACTCGATTCAGACTATGTTTACAGACGCTCTCGATTCGACGCCGGGCAGTGTGGGGCAGGTGCGCGAATGTACGGCTCGTTTACTCCGCTTTGCCAAAGAGCAGGGCGTGCCGGTTATTATCATCGGTCATGTGACTAAAGAAGGTAATATTGCCGGGCCGCGTATGTTGGAGCACATGGTGGATGTAGTGCTCTATTTTGAAGGGGAACGGTCTTATCAGTTCCGTATTTTGCGCGGCATTAAAAACCGTTTCGGGTCTACCTCGGAATCGGGTCTTTTTGTCATGGAAGAGGAGGGCCTTGCGGAGCTTATTAATCCATCGGCGACCTTATTGGCGGAACGGACGGAAGAAGAAACAGGTTCCGCTGTTATGGCCTATTTGGAAGGGATTCGACCGATTCTCGTTGAAGTGCAAAGCCTCGTGGCAACGACCGCTTTCGGTATGCCGCGCCGTACGTCCATTGGTTATGATTTAAATCGTCTTATTATTCTCTTAGCCGTTCTTGAAAAACGTTGTAATCTGACACTGGGAAATAAAGACGTGTACGTTAATGTTATCGGCGGCTTAAAGGTGAATGAACCGGCTTGTGATTTATCGGTGGCCGTGGCTATCGTGTCGAATTTAAAAAATCGTCCGGTACCGGCCGATATGGTGATTCTCGGTGAAGTAGGCTTGACCGGTAACATCCGCAGTATACCACGTATTGAACAGCGTATTGCGGAAGCCGCCAAAATGGGTTTTACTCGTTTTGTAGTGCCGGCGGGGAATGCGAAACAGGTGAAGACGAACCGCAAGGATATTACGATTCACGGCGTTACCACGGTACAAGAAGCGATGCAACTCGTATTTTGACAGCTTTTTTAATAATGATTTAATGATTTATTTATAATTTTAATGTACAATATAGGTGTACACAGTGAAAGGAGGTGAAATGAATGGTATATAAGATTTTACGTTATGTCATAGCCTTATTGGTTGGGATTATGGGTTATATGTTGACGGACAATTTCATGCCCGTATGGGAACCGATTATTGATGTGAAGTTCTGGACAATGGGCTTCTTCGGTATTTCCATAATTAAAATTTTAGCCTTAGCTTTGGGCGGCTTAATTGGTGCTCTAATCGGCTTTGTTATCGCTTTGCCGATTATTAATCAGGGGTTAAAATTGGCCAGAAGAATTGAAAGTCTCTTATCCCGTGTACCTAATCAGGAATTAATGGCCGGCACAGCCGGATTACTTTTTGGACTTATAATAGCAAATCTTATTGGCTTGGCATTTTATCGCGTTCCGATTATCGGTTCGTATATTCCTATTATTTTAAGTGCTATCTTCGGTTATATCGGGATGCGTTTGGCATCGCGCAAAGGACCGGAGCTCTATGCCAACTGGTTGCAGAGCCGCACAGTGGCAAAAGATAAGAAAAAAGACGTTGTACCTAAAGACAGCGAACAGGCGGCAATACCGGTTATCTCTGAATTTGAATCGGTATCGGTAGCAAAGTTATTGGATACGTCGGTTATTATTGACGGTCGTATTGCCGAATTGTGTGAAACGGGCTTTTTGGAAGGGCCTTTAGTAGTGCCTTTATTCGTGCTTGAAGAATTGCAACATATTTCCGACTCAGCCGATGTGTTGAAGCGTAATCGCGGTCGTCGCGGGCTCGATATTTTGCAAAGCATGCAACAAAAAGAGATAATCGCCATCAAAGTAATTGTCGATGATTTTGAGGATATTACAGAAGTAGACTCCAAATTGATGCGTCTTGCTTTGGACAAAAAGTGGAAAATTGTAACGAATGATTTTAACTTGAATAAAGTAGCCAGCTTGCAAGGCATCGAAGTACTTAACTTAAATGATTTGGCCAATGCATTGAAACCGGCCATGATTCCGGGCGAATGGATTCGTGTCCAGGTTATTAAAGAGGGCAAGGAAGATAATCAAGGTGTCGCTTATTTAGATGACGGTACGATGATTGTTATTGAAAACGGGGCCCAATATGTGGATACGGCTATTGATGTTATGGTTACGTCAGTATTACAGACCAGTGCAGGTCGTATGATTTTTGCGCGGGCGAAAGGAACTAAAGAATGATCAGCTGTATTTTATTAGCCGCCGGCGCCGGTAAACGGATGAAATGCGAGGCTAACAAAATATTTTTGCAGCTTGGAAATTATTCCGTGTTGCAATGGAATTTGCATCATATGACGGAAGTGGCTGATATTTCGGAAGTGATAATTGTAGCTGCTGCCGGTGAAGAGCCTGTTATTGCCAAAGAAGTGGCGGCTATGGGCCAATTGCCTTGGGAGCCGCGTATTGTAGCGGGTGGCAAAGAGCGTCAAGATTCGGTGCGAGCCGGCACATTGGCTGTCAGTGAGTCAGCGGATATTATTTTGGTCCATGATGGGGCACGTCCCATGGCAAAACCGGAATTATTCACGGCTGTGGCTAAAGCTGCTGATGAGTATGGCGCAGCGGTAGCCGCTGTACCGGTCATCGATACGATTAAACGCGTGTCGGACGATTTATTGGTTACACAGACGCTCAAACGCAGTGAGTTATATGCGGTTCAAACACCACAAGGTTTTCAGCGTCAATGGCTCATGGACGCACAGGCCTACGCGGCTGAGACTGACTTCTTGGGGACTGATGATGTATCTTTGGTAGAGCATCAAGGTAAACCGGTTCATATCGTACTGAGTGATTATACCAATTGTAAACTCACAACCCCCGAGGATATTATAAGAGCTAAGCAATATTTAGGAGTGACAGAACCTATGATGCGAGTAGGCTTCGGTTATGATGTACATCGTTTTAAAACAGGCAGACCTTGTATTTTGGGCGGTGTACAAATCGAGAGTGAATTCGGCCCTGATGGCCACAGTGATGCGGATGTATTGATTCATGCTTTGATGGATGCTTTATTGGGAGCGGCCGGTTTACCCGATATCGGGTATTGGTTTCCGCCGGAAGATGATGCGTTCAAAGGTATTTCAAGTATGGAATTATTGCGCCGTGTTGTGAAACTACTACACGAAAAAGGATTTAAGGCGTATAATGTAGATGTTATGGTCATTGCGGAAGCGCCTAAATTAAAGCCGCATATCGGGGCTATGAAGGAAAATCTGGCCGGTGCCTTAGGGATTGGTGAAGATTTTATCAGTGTAAAAGCAACGACTCATGAGAAGATGGGGGCGTTTGGTCGCAAGGAAGGTTTGGCTGCTCAGGCGGTAGTAACGCTTTATAAAGCCTAATCATTAGCAACCTGTCACCCTATAAATAAAATGTATTAAGTAAAGGAGCGGATATAAACATGGCAAAGATGAAGGTACGATTTGCACCAAGTCCGACAGGACCTTTCCATATCGGTGGTGCCCGTTCAGCCCTTTTCAACTGGCTATTGGCACGTAAAGAAGGAGGTACATTCCTTCTGCGTATTGAAGATACAGATTTGGCGCGTTCTACGCGTGAAAGCGAAGAGAATATTAAAGCCGCTCTTAAATGGCTCGGCATGGATTGGGATGAAGGTATTGACGTAGGCGGTGAACACGGTCCGTATCGTCAGACTGAACGTCTCGATATTTATAATGAAGTAACGCAGCGTTTATTGGATGAAGATAAAGCTTATCGTTGTTACTGCACCGAAGAAGAATTGGAAGCGGTACGTCAGGAACAATTAGAACGCGGTGAAACACCTAAATACAACGGTCATTGCAGCCATTTAACAGAAGAACAAATCGCTGAATATGAAAAAGAAGGCCGTAAACACACGGTTCGTTTGCGTGTGCCTTTGAATCAGACCATTGCCTTTGATGACATGGTGCGTGGTCATGTGTCCTTTGAATCCAATGGCGTTGGTGATTTCGTTATTGTAAAATCCGACGGGATTCCCGTTTATAACTACGCTGTAGTTATTGACGATCATACCATGGAAGTAACTCACGTAATTCGTGCGGAAGAACATCTTTCCAATACGCCGCGTCAGATTGCAATTTATAATGCTTTGGGCTGGGAAGTGCCGACTTTCGGTCACATTTCCTTAATCCTTGGTAAAGATTACAAGAAGATGAGTAAACGTCACGGTGCTACTTCCGTTGATCAGTATCGTCAGCTCGGTTACTTGCCGGAAGCCATCGATAACTTCTTGGCATTGCTCGGTTGGGCACCGGACGGTGAACAGGAATTATTTACACAGGAAGAGTTGATTCAAAACTTCTCCATGGACCGTGTAGCTAAGAATCCGGCCGTGTTTGATATCGATAAATTAAATTGGATTAACTTCAACTACATGAAGAATTTATCCGATGAAGAATTATACGAATTATGCTTGCCTCATTTGCAGGAAGCCGGTTATGCTTCTGAAAACCCTGATGAAGCGGAAAAAGCTAAACTCATCATGCTTTGCGTATGCTTAAAAGACCACATCAGCTTCGGTGCTCAGATTAAAGAAGAAGCAAAACTAATCTTTGAAGATATGGAGGCTCCGGATGCCGAACACGCTGAAGAAATTAAAGCGGTATTGGCTGAAGAATCTTGTCCGACCGTGCTCAATGCATTCCGTGCAGCCGTAGCGGATTTGGACGAAATTACGCCGGATGTAGTAAAAGCTACCATCAAAGGTATTATGAAAGAAACCAAATTGAAAGGGAAATTCGTATTTATGCCGATTCGTATCGCTACGACAGGTCAAATGCACGGCCCTGATTTGAATTACATTATCACCTTGTTTGGTAAAGAAAAGACGTTGGCACGCCTTGATGCGGCTATCAGTCAGTTATAATTGATTATATTTAGTAGGTTACATCCTTTATTGACGGTCAATTTTTGAGTACGGGAGGTTTCCTCCCGTACTCTTTTTTATAATCTTTCTTTTTTAAAGGAGGCTATAATATGGAATCTATGGTTGAACGTTTTTTGCGGTACACTAAAACAAACACGCGCTCTGATGAAGCGGCTACTTCAGTACCGAGTACTCAGACTCAGGTTGAGTTTGCCAAAGTATTGAAAGCGGATTTGGAAGAACTGGGCTTAAGTGATGTGAAAATCAACGAGAAGAACGGGTTTGTTATTGGTGCTTTACCGGCTAATACCGACGACCAGGTACCGGCCATCGGCTTTATTGCTCACATGGATACAGCTGATTATAATGCGGAAAACATTACCCCGCGTATTATCAAAGACTATGACGGGCAGGATATATTGCTCAATGAAGCAAAAGGTATCTACAGCCGTGTTGCCGATTTTCCTAATTTAGCCAATTATAAAGGCAAAACTTTAATTGTTACTGACGGCACCACCTTGCTTGGCGGCGATGACAAAGCGGGCATCGTGGAAATCATGGAAGCGTTACGTTATTTGAAAGAAAATCCGGACATCAAGCATGGTCTTATTATGTGTGCTTTCGGACCTGACGAAGAAATTGGGCGCGGTGCAGATTTATTTGACGTAAAAGATTTTCCGGTAGATTTTGCGTACACCATTGACGGTACCCGCCTTGGTGAATTGGAATACGAAACATTCAATGCCGCTTCTGCTACCGTTGAATTACACGGTATATCTGTGCATCCGGGCTCTGCAAAGAATACCATGATTAACTGCAATAAATTGGCCATGGAATTTGATCGTTTATTGCCACAAGCCGCTGTTCCTGAATTAACGGAAGACCATGAAGGCTTTATCATGCTTGCAAGCAATGAAACGGGTGTAGAATCAGGCACCATGAAATACATCATTCGTGACCACGACCGTTCCTTCTTTGAAGCCAAAAAACAATTATTCGTGCTGGCTGCCAAAGTATTGAACGAACGTTACGGTCGTGAAGTAGTCACCTTGACACTTAAAGATCAATATTACAATATGTACGATATCATTAAAGATCATATGGAATGTGTAGATATTGCGAAAGCAGCTATGGAAAAAGCCGGTGTTAAACCGCTTATTCAGCCGATTCGCGGCGGCACTGACGGATCTAAAATTTCCTTTATGGGTATTCCGACACCTAATTTGTTTACCGGCGTGGAAAACCTTCACGGTCCTCACGAATACGCTTGTGTTGAACATATGGAGTTAGCGGTTAAGACGATTGTTAATATTGCCACGGCAGCCAAATAAGAGCAAAATAACAGGCGAAATAATTAGAAAATTAAATATAACGGAACCACTTGCACACGATTAAATTTTAGCCGTATAATTTGTATAGAATTAGTCGTAATACATTGACTTTATAAGGGTTTTATGATATTATTCTCTATATATCGAATAAAATTGTTATTAAAGACGATGAACGAAAGAAGTACTTTGTGACTAACTTTACAGCGAGAACTAACTGGTGGAAGGGTTTAAGTATAGCCAAGGGAAATGCATTCGGGAGTTAACAGGCTGAATAGAGTAAGTTTGTTCGGATACGCCCGTTATGCGTTGGAGAGAGTGCTATCAGTACTTAACAGAGTGGAACCGCGGGCCACCGTCTCTGTAATGAGATGGTGGCTTTTTATATTTTAACGGAAGAGAGGCATCGGTAGCGATGAGAGAAATTAAAGTATACAATACGATGACAAGAGAAAAAGAAGTATTTAAGCCGGTAAAGGAGGGAGAAGCTAAGATTTACGTATGTGGCGTAACGCCGTACAACCACCCTCATATCGGTAATGCTCGTCCTTTTGTTACCTGGGATGTAATTCGTCGCTATTTGACACATGTAGGCTATAAAGTGACGTATGTACAGAACTTTACAGACGTGGACGATAAAATTATTAACACATCTAATGGGGAAGGTGTGTCCTGGGATACGATTGCCAATCGCTATATCGATTCCTATTTTGAAGTTATGGATGCCCTTCACGTTAAGCATGCTGATGTATATCCGCGTGTATCCGAACACATTGACGAAATCATTGAAATGATTGCTACGTTGATTAAAAAAGGTTTTGCTTACGAATTGGACGGCGACGTATACTACAGTGTTGAAAAATTCGAAGATTACGGCAAATTATCGGGCCGTACTTTGGATGATATGGAAGCGGGCGCTCGTGTAGACGTAGATGACCGCAAACAGAATCCGATGGACTTTGCCCTTTGGAAGAGCGCAAAACCGGGTGAACCTTATTGGGAAAGCCCATGGGGTAACGGTCGTCCGGGATGGCATATTGAATGCTCTACCATGAGCAACAAATACTTGGGTGAAGAATTTGACTTCCATGGCGGCGGCAGCGATTTGATTTTCCCTCATCATGAAAACGAAATTGCTCAGTCTGAAGGCTGCACCGGTCACCATCCGTCTGTACGTTACTGGTTGCATAATGGTTTCATTACCATTAACCAAGAAAAGATGAGTAAATCTTTGAACAACTTCTTCTTGGTAAAAGATATTTTGAAAGAATACAGTCCTGATGCACTTCGCTATTTCTTGATGAGCACTCATTATCGCAGCCCGCTTGATTTCAGCGATGAACGCTTGGAAGAAGCCAATAAATCCTTAGAACGCATGACAACGGCTATTCAGAACCTTTTATACTTGGAAAACCAAGAAGAAGGCGAATGTGATGACGAAGCAAAAGCATTACTCGATAATGCTCGCAAATATGCGGAAGAATTTGAAGAAGCTATGTCCGATGACTTCAATACGGCACTTGCCGGAGCGCCAATGTTCGGCTTGGCTAAAGAAATCAACATTTACTACCAAGCAGTACAAAACTGCAACGGTAAAGTTTGCCATGAAACATTAGCAGAAGTACGTGACATCTTCAAGATGATGACTGATATCATCGGTATTTTGGAACAGGCTTGGGAAGGTCCACAAGGCGGTGCCGGCGCTGAAGAATACGAACAGTTAATGCAAGTAATCTTGAATGTTCGTCAAAATGCCCGTGAACAGAAACTTTGGGACTTAGCCGATGCCATTCGTGATGAATTGGGCAATATCGGTATCGTAATTGAAGATTCGCCGCAAGGGGCACGGTGGAAGAAACGTGAACTTTAAGCGCTATCAATTTTTACGAGCCACGGCTATTGAAAAATTAAAAGCAACAACTACGCATGAGGGAATTGTACCGGCTGAAGCTGAGGATTCCCTCATGCTTGCCTATATAGGCGATGCCGTGTATTCGCTCTATATCCGCGAGCGCATGACGGAAGCGGGCATTTCTAAGGTTCAGGTATTACATAACCTGGTTACGGAGTGCATTTGTGCTAAGGCACAGTCAAAGGTTCTCCATGCGTGGGAAGAGTCAGACTATTTAACGGATATGGAAAAACAGGTGGCTAAACGAGCTCGTAATAGTAATGTACATGTACCGAAAAGTGCCACCGTACAAGAATATCGTGCCAGTACAGCCTTTGAAGCAGTACTTGGCTATTTATATCGTTCGGGTCAGAACGAGCGACTACAGACTTTGATGAAAGCTGCATTTTGGTATACTTTGGACAGTATGAGTTAGATGCGTTATGATAGAGTAAAGGAGACATATCATGAGTGATTATATTGTAGGACGCAATGCGGTACGTGAAGCTTTGCGATCGGGACGAACCATTCAGCGTTTGTTTATTACGAATGATAAGGTGCAGGGCTCCTTACAGGAAATCATAGGGTTGGCTAAGGATAAAGGAATTGAGCTGCGCCGGGTGGATGACAAACAGCTTAGTAAATACGCTGACGGTGTGGTTCATCAAGGGGTCGTGGCTTTGGCGGCACCGGTTAAATTTGCCGATTTAGGTGAAGTGCTTCAAAATTGGTCTTCTGATAAAGCGCCACTTTTAATCTTGTTGGATGGCATTGAAGATCCTCATAATATGGGGGCAATCATTCGAACTGCCGAATGTTGCGGTGCTACGGCCGTTTTAATTCCGAAGCGCCATACAGCTCCGATTAATGCTACCGTTGCCAAAACGTCGGCCGGTGCTTTAGAATCTATTCCGTTAGTGCAGGTTGGCAATGTGGCACAGACAATTGAAGAACTTAAAAAGCAAGGCTTTTGGGTTCTCGGTGCTCACATGGAAGGTCAGCAAACCTTGTATCAGGCCGATTTGACGAGTCCTTTAGTGCTCGTTATCGGCAATGAAGGGAAAGGGCTTAGTCGCCTTACTAAAGAGCGCTGTGATTTTCTCGTAACGATTCCTATGTACGGTCGTATTAACTCATTAAATGCATCGGTAGCGGCGGCTATTTTGATGTATGAAGCGGTTCGGCAGCGTCAATAAAAGGAGTGAGGCTCCGACATGAGAGAAGATATTTTAATTGTTGACGGGTATAATGTTATATTTGCGTGGCCGGAACTGAAGAAAATCAGTAAAAGTTCCTTGGAACATGCCCGGTCGCGAATTAAGCATATGCTTCAAAATTACGGTAAACATAAGGGTTACCGTGTTATACTGGTATTTGACGGTAAATATGCCCATCCCGGCAGTGCCGAAGAGTTTATTACCGATGATTTTTTGGAAGTGTATACGGCTGATGGGGAAACAGCGGACTCTTATATTGAACGGACCGTTTTCACTTTTAAAAACACCTATGCCAATGTATATGTATGCACCTCTGATTATGCGGAACAGAGCCAAGTACTCGGTTTTGGTGCTTTGCGTATCTCCGCGCGTGAGTTAAAAGCCCAGGTTGAACGGGCTAAAATTGACGAACAGCGTTATTACAAAGGGCTTCACAACCGAGATAGTTTGCAATTACAGCGTAATGAACTGGGACATCAAATTGATGGTGAAGTAGCTAAGCAGTGGGAAACCTTGCGTCGAGGGAAGAAATGACCTTGCAGAACCGAGGGCTATCAAGTATAATGAGAGATACATTAGTAAGGTTCTGCGAATCCGGCAGAGTGGGAGGTCGGCATGTGCGTTAATCCACGCGTAAATGATGAGTACCGTCGTTATGTAGATTTAACAGATGAACAAATTTGTAAATTAGCGCAAGAACAAGATGACCACTTAGCGGTGGACTATCTTGTGGATAAATATAAAAATTTTGTGCGTGCCAAGGCACGGTCTTATTTTTTAATCGGTGCTGATAAAGAGGACATTATCCAAGAGGGCATGATTGGCCTCTATAAAGCTACGCGCGATTTTAAAGGGGACCGACTGGCGTCGTTTAAGGCCTTTGCCGAGTTATGTGTAACACGGCAAATTATTACGGCTATTAAAACCGCGACGCGGCAAAAACATATTCCGCTCAATTCCTATATTTCGCTGAATAAGCCGATTTATGCGGATGAGACGGAACGAACCTTGATGGACGTATTAGTGGAAGGCCAGGGTACGGATCCTGAAGAATTATTCATTAATCGGGAAGAATTTTCCGATATTGAAGCAAAAATGGGATCTATATTAAGTGATTTGGAAGGCAAAGTGCTGATGGGGTACTTAGACGGCAAGTCGTATAATGAAATTGCCGCTGAATATCACCGCAGTGTCAAATCCATTGATAATGCATTGCAACGCGTAAAGCGTAAATTAGAAAAGTATTTGGAACATCGCAGTGAATTGGCGAAAAAGAATGAGCCTTAGGAAGGATGACAATTGTGAGAAATTTCTTGATGTTTGCAGAAGTGGTAGTTGCTATTTTATTGATTATGGTGGTTGTATTACAATCCAGTAAAAGTGCCGGTATGGGCGGCGCCGTAAGTGGTGCGGCTGACTCCGTATTTGGCGGTAAAGCACGTGGTATCGACGGTTTATTGTCGAAATGTACTATCGTGTTGGGGATTATTTTTGCCATCTTGAGCTTATTCTTAGGGATTTACTTGAATCAATATTAATAGCGAGCCTGCCTTGTGCAGGCTTTTTTGGTAGGGGTATAAAGCTATGGAAGAGATGAAAGATAAGATTTTAGCGTTTTTTAAGGCCATTAGTCCGGAAGCGTATCATATCGAAGATGCAGCATATATTTTGGGCATAAAAGGGTCTGAAGAGTTGGAAGCCTTTATGGGAGATGTGGAAGCGCTTACCGAAGCGGGCTTATTAGAAGCACGGCCCGGCGACTATTACAAATTCATCGACAAGGCTGAAAAAACAGCATTAAAAATTGAGGAAGTAAGAGAGTTTGAAGGTATTTATAAGAGCCTTCGTAACGGCCGCGGGCTTGTTATTGACGAGACGGGGCAACATGAAGTAAATATCGGTGCCGGCGATCGTAACGGTGCCATGCATAATGATAAAGTTTTGGTACATTTTTTCCGCTTCGGTCGTATCGGCGAACAGCGCCATGAAGGCCGTGTGGAAAAAGTGATTCAACATGTGAATACATCCATTGTAGGGACTTATGATCGCCAACAGATGTTTGGCTTTGTAACGCCTGATGATGAACGCTTAGTTGATGATATCTATGTAGCTTTGCCTGATACTATGGAAGCGCGCAGCGGGGCTAAAGTATTGGTGGAAATTACTCGTTGGCCTGATGCTAAAGGACGCCAGCCGGAAGGTAAAATTACGTCCATTTTAGGTTATAAGGGCGACGTAGGTGTGGATATTAACTGCGTAATGGCGCAGCATAAAATTCCGTTTTCATTTCCTGAGGCGGTTTTAAAAGAAGCGGATCGCGTATCCTTTGATGTAGCCCTGGGCGGTAAACGTCTTGACTTACGCGAGGTGCCGATGATTACTATCGACGGCGAAGATGCTAAAGATTTGGACGATGCGGTAAGTTGTAAACAGCTGGCCAACGGTCATTATAAATTAGGTGTTCACATTGCCGATGTAAGTCATTACGTACGGGGCAATACACAGCTCGACAAAGAAGCCTATAAACGTGGTACCAGTGTGTATTTGGTTGACCGTGTTGTACCGATGTTACCGACTAAATTGTCCAACGGTATTTGTAGTTTGAATGCCAAAGAAGATCGCTATGCCATGAGCTGCATTATGGAAATCAACCATGCAGGCCGTGTGGTGGACTTCCAAATCAGTCCGTCCGTCATTCGCGTGGATCGTCGTTGCAGCTATCCCGAAATATATAAAGCATTGACTCAAAGCATCATTCCCGACGATTTGTTGCCATTGATGCCAATGGTGCATGAACTTCACGAAGTGGCCAAGATTTTAATTGCCATGCGTGAAAAATCCGGTGCCATTTCCTTTGAATTCCCTGAATACAAGATTCTGTTGGCCGAAGATGGTACACCACTCAAGATTGTACGTAAAGACCGTACTATTGCTGAAAAAATCATTGAAGCTTGTATGCTGATTGCCAATGAAACGGTAGCTTGCTATTTACGTGACACTCATAAACCGGGGATTTATCGTATTCATGAGCAGCCAAGTGAAGAAAAGTTACAAGCTTTACAGACGGTTGTTACCTATTTAGGCAAACCGTTCCATTTGGCCGACAGCCATGTTGAACCAAGAGATATTCAGAAGTTCTTAGACAGTATAGCCGGCACTGACATTGAACCGATTGCGCAGATTATGACCTTGCGCTCCATGCAGCAGGCGCGTTATTCGGCAGTCAATGTGGGACACTTTGGTTTGGCGTCCGCTTGTTATACCCACTTTACATCGCCAATCCGTCGTTATCCGGACTTAATTGTTCATCGTTTGCTCAAAAAACGGTTACACTGGGGCGATGGCTATAATAAATACGATGATATGGAGGATTATTTGGCGAAAGCGGCCGACCATTGTTCGATTCAGGAACAAATTGCCGTAGCTGCGGAACGCGATACAAATGATCTTAAAAAAGTTCAATACATGGAACCGTTTATCGGCGAAGTCTTTGACGGTAAAATCAGCTCCATCACATCATTTGGGATGTTTGTAGAGCTTGAAAATGGTATTGACGGCTTAGTTCATATTGCTACCATGGATGATGATTATTATTTCTTTGACGAAGAACATTTCTTGCTGGTTGGGCGCCGTACGGGCAGAACCTATCATTTGGGGCAGGAAGTAAAAGTAACACTTATCAAAGCGGATAAAGATAAGAAACAAATAGATTTCTTGCTTGGGGAAGTGGATGCGCAGACTCTGATTGAAAAATCGCTAGCCGGTGAACATCGTCGAACCGGTTTAGGCAGTCGCGGTATGCGCTCCGGCAAGTCCGGTAAAACCGGTAAAAACGGTAAAGCAGGTAAGAGCGGTAAAAGTTCTAAGTCTGAAAAGTCCGGTAAACGTGAAGCAAGCGAAAAAGACAGCAAGAATAGTAAACGTAAGAGCACAAACAGTAAATATAACTGGCAAAGTGATTACGAAGATAATACGCCGGCTGCTTTTGCCAGATTTGCCAAAAAATCTAAAAGCAAAAAACAAAGTAAAAAAGTAAGCCGCAAAAAGAAATCAGGTAAGAAAAAATAGCAGTACCGAAGTTTAGGAGGTAGTTTGTGAGTAAAGCTAAGAAAGACAGTACCAGTTTAATCGCCGACAATCGTAAGGCCAGACATGATTATCACATTCATGAGACTTATGAAGCGGGGATTGCTTTAACCGGTACTGAAGTTAAGTCGATTCGCCAGGGCCGACTTAATCTGAAAGACAGTTATTGTGCCATTCAAAATGGTGAAATATTCCTCTATCAGGCTCATATCAGCCCATATGAACAGGGTAATCAGTTTAACCATGAACCGATGCGTACGCGTAAATTATTGATGCATCGCAGTGAAATTCACAAATTGTTGGGACAGGTGAAGGAAAAAGGCTTTTCTTTGGTGCCACTTAATTTTCACTTCGCTCATGGCTTAATTAAGGTAACTGTAGGCCTCGTTACAGGTAAGAAAAATTATGATAAGCGCCAGGATATGGCTGAGCGCGATGCGCAGCGTGACATTCGTCGCCGCATGAAAGAACAGAGCCGCGATTATTAAGCTAAAATAAAAGACGTCTGCAGGTGTGTTCCTTTGAATGCACCTGAGGCGTCTAAATTAATGCCTGATTTGTTGAATCACTAACTTGTTTTCGTTATGCTCTATATTTGGCGATTTTTTACCTATAAACCGTTAGTTCAAAATTCGTCATTTTGTTTGACAGTACTGTCACAGTTGTTTATAATTAATCATGCACACATGGGGACGTAATGGTTTCGACAGGGGTGCGTGTATCACAGATAGCGAGTCGGCGTTTCCATTTGGCCGTTAAACGGTGGAACTTTTAAATTAAACGCAAAAGAAAACTTTGCATTAGCTGCATAAGCTACGTCTTACTCTGATCTGCCCGTGATCGGGGATAAGGCGTCAAACTACGGGCTCGCCTAATATATTTGCTCTAGTATAGTAGGTTAAACAACAGAGCTGGGTTAATATAGTTTGTCGTTGTACGAAAGTTAGCTAAGATCTAAAACAGCGTCTGCACTCGGAGAAGTCTGTGGGGCAACACTTTTGGACAGGGGTTCGATTCCCCTCGTCTCCACCACTTAACATTATTAATCAAAATAAGACCGCTCAGGCAATGGCCGAGCGGTCTTTTTGTTCTTGATTGAGTATAATTTTTGGCTTATAGGACAAAAAGTGTGTGTGG
>NZ_HF986260.1:14028-69039 GCF_000431435.1 Veillonella sp. CAG:933 | reverse complement strand
TTTAGCGCCCCAAAATTTGACAAAGAGCCATTTCTATGGCTGAACTCAAAATATAACAAAAAACTCCACGGCAACCACACTCAGCAAGCTGAGCGTAGTGTCATGGAGTTTTATTACCTAATTATTACCGGTACTGCCGATACCGCCTTTACGGATACCGGTGGCATCGTCATCGGTAGCGATTAAATATTTGGAGAAAATGCCCTGGGCCACGCGTTCGCCTTTTTCAAGCTGAACTTCTTCTTTCCCCATATTAATAAGGGCAATCAGAATATGACCTTCGTTTTCTTCATTATTATAATAATCACTGTCAATGATGCCGGTACTATTCACGAGCATAAGGTGCCGTTTAATAGCCATGCTGGAACGAATATGAATCGCCAAATATTCATCGTAATTCATAAACGCTTTGAGGCCTGTAGCCACCAACTTCATTTCGCCGGGCGCAATTGTTACGGCTTCCGCACATTCAATATCGTAGCCCGCGCTTTCCGTTGTTTTCCGTCTTGGTAAAGCTATATCTTTATCTTCAAACTGTGATACAACTTCAAATCCACGTATATCCATCTAAGGACTCCTCTTTCAAGTGATAGTTATTTTAAGCAATCTTTGCGGGACAAGTTAATACGACCCTGTTTATCAATTTCGATAACTTTAACCATAATTTCGTCGCCCACATTGACAACATCTTCCACATTTTCAACACGTTCTTTAGCTAATTTGGAAATATGTACCAAACCTTCTTTGCCCGGTAATACTTCAACAAAGGCACCAAAGTTCATAAGACGGGTTACTTTACCGAGGTAAACTTCACCCACTTCAACTTCTTTCGTCAAGTTGGTAATAATTTCAATCGCTTTATTAGCCGCCGCTTCTTCAACAGCAGCAATGAAGATAGTGCCATCATCTTCAATATCGATTTTAGCACCGGTTTCTTCGATGATACCGCGAATTACTTTGCCGCCTTGACCGATTACGTCACGAATCTTGTCAGGGTCGATGTTCATGGTAATAATGCGCGGAGCCCATGGGGACATATTATCACGCGGTGCATCGATAACAGCAAGCATTTTGCCCATAATGTGCATACGGCCTTTATGAGCCTGTTCCAATGCTTCTTTTAAGATTTCACGGGATAAACCGGAAATTTTAATATCCATCTGAATAGCGGTAACGCCTTTCGCCGTACCGGCTACTTTGAAGTCCATATCGCCCAAAGCATCTTCCATGCCTTGAATATCCGTTAAAATCGTGTAATGTTCACCCTGAGTTACAAGACCCATAGCAATACCGGCTACCGGTGCTTTAATAGGCACACCGGCGTCCATTAAGGACAAGGTGCTACCGCACACGCTGGCCATGGAGCTGGAGCCGTTGGATTCCAATACTTCGGATACCAAACGCATAGCGTATGGGAATTCTTCTTCTGTTGGCAAAACGGCCAATAAAGCACGTTCAGCCAAGGCACCGTGACCGATTTCACGACGTCCAGGACCGCGGGAGGAACGAGCTTCCCCTACGGAATAGGATGGGAAATTGTAGTGGTGAATATAACGTTTTTCCGTTTCAATACCGATACCGTCGATAGTCTGTTTTTCAGACAATGGAGCTAAAGTACAGATATTAAGAACCTGAGTTTGACCACGAGTGAATAAGCCGGAACCGTGAGTGCGAGGCAATACACCTACACGTACGCTGATTGGACGAACTTCATCCAACTGACGGCCGTCCGGACGGATTTTTTCAACCGTAATCATATGACGAACGATTTCTTTCGTCATTTTTTCAAGCGCCATATTTACATCATCCATATTTTCAGGATAGATTTCTTCAAAATGAGCGCGTGTATCAGCATATACTTCATCCTGCTGCGCATCGCGTTGTTGTTTATCGGCACAACGTACGGCTTTATCGAGGGCATCATGAGCGTATTCTTTAACGGCTGCCAAAATATCTTCGTCTAAAGCATGCGTTGGCAATACGCGTTTTTCTTTGCCTGCCACGGCTACCATTTCTTCCTGGAAAGAAACGATGCGTTTAATTTCTTCATGAGCCGCCATGATAGCGTCTAAGAGTACGTCTTCCGCTACTTCCTGCGCACCGCCTTCTACCATCAAGATAGCATCTTTTGTGCCCGCTACGACTACATTTAAGTCAGTAGCTTCAAGTTGTGCTACGGTTGGGTTAATTACAAAAGAACCGTTTACACGGCCGATGCGTACACCGGCGATTGGACCTGCCCAAGGAATGTCGGACAAAGCCAAAGCTGCGGACGCACCAATCATACCGCAAATTTCAGGTGCATTATCCTGGTCTACGGACAATACGGTAGCACATACATGCACTTCATTACGGCAACCTTTGTCGAATAATGGGCGAATCGGACGGTCAATCAAACGGCTGTGCAAAATAGCTGTTTCCGGCGGACGACCTTCACGTTTAACGAAGCCCCCCGGAATGCGGCCTACCGCATACATTTTTTCTTCATAATCTACAGTCAATGGGAAGAAGTCAATGTCTTTGGCTTCTTTGGATGCCGTAGCCGTTACCAATACGACCGTATCACCATAACGTACTAAGGCTGCACCGCCTGCTTGTTTTGCCAATTCCCCTGTTTCAATAGTTAGGGTACGACCGGCAAGATCCATTTGGAATTGTTCCATTCCGATTCCTCCTCTGAGTTACTCTTCTACAATTTTTACATTCTCTATTATTGTAAATGATTATCTCATAAAATAAAAGTGTTTTATTAGTTATTATATAAAAAAAGCGGCCAAGGCCGCTTTTTAAGTTACGCAAACTAACGCGTGAAACGCAATTATTTACGTAAGTTTAATTTTTCAAGAATTGCACGGTAACGTTCAATGTCTTTACGACGAAGGTAGTCAAGCATGTTACGGCGTTGACCAACCAATTTCAAAAGACCACGACGGGAGTGATGATCCTTTTTGTGTTCTTTCAAATGTTCAGTAAGGTATACAATGCGGTTAGTCAAAATCGCGATTTGTACTTCCGGAGATCCGGTGTCGCCTTCATGAACAGCAAATTCTTTGATGATAGCTTGTTTAGCTTCTGTAGTTAACATTATTATGTCCTCCTGTACTACGAATAAAATCTCGACAAGCCAAAGTAAACGTTGGAGATTCGAATACTTCGCTTGCGTTAACAGTGCGTATAGCACCTTAATGAGTATACTATATGCCCCTATAATTGTAAAGAGGGATTTTACAAAAATCCCTCTTTACATACGTCGTTATAAGTACAACGATATTCATTTTATGTAAATACCATATAATGGCATCCACTGTTCATTACGATTGAATTTTAGGTTCCCAACATCATACGGTCACTAATAGTATCGCCGGCCACTTCAAAGCGTTCCAATAAGTCTTGAACCGTTAATTTCTTCTTCTCTTCGCCGCGCACGTCAAAGATAATGCGTCCGTTATTCATCATAATCAGACGATTGCCGAAACGCAAGGCATCACGCATGTTATGCGTAATCATAAGGGTTGTCAGATTATGCTCTTTAACGAGTTTATCCGTCAACGTTAACACGTTTTCAGCCGTCTTAGGATCAAGGGCTGCCGTATGTTCATCGAGCAATAGCAGCTCAGGACGAAGCATGGTGGCCATTAACAAGGTAATGGACTGGCGCTGACCGCCGCTCAATAAGCCCATACGAGCCGTCAAACGGTCTTCGAGACCAAGGCCTAAGAGGGATAAACGTTCACGGAACAATTCCCGTTCTTTCGGTACGAACGCCCATTTAAGGCCCATCCGTTTACCACGGCGCAAAGCGAGAAGAAGATTTTCTTCAATTTGCATGTTCCCCGCCGTACCAAGCATAGGGTCCTGGAATACACGGCCGATAAACGCCGCTCGTTTGTATTCCGGCATTTTCGTAATATCCGTATCATTAATATGAATGGATCCGGAATCAATGGGAAATACACCGGCAATGGAATTCAACAAGGTACTCTTACCGGCCCCGTTACCGCCGATAACGGTAGCAAAATCACCGGACTCCAAGCGTAAATCAACGCCATGAAGAGCCACTTTTTCATTGACCGTACCTTTAAAGAATGTTTTGACAATCTGTTTAACTTCTAACATAGGTAGCCCTCCTTAGCGACTCTGCCATTTCGCCTTCAATGTCGGTAAGGACAAGGCGATGGCAACCAATACGGCCGTAAATAATTTCAAATCATTTGGCGGCATACCTAAGTATAATACAATGGCAATAACGATACGGTACACAACGGAACCGAGCACTACGGCCGTTAAACTTTTCACAAAAGAACGGGTGCCGAAGAGAACTTCCCCGATGATAACCGAAGCCAAACCGATAACGATGGTGCCTACGCCCATGCCTACGTCGGCATAACCGTTTCCTTGTGCTACGAGGGCACCGGCTACAGCTACAAACGCATTAGATAAAAGCAAGCCCAATACAATCATCGTATCCGTATTCACGCCCTGGGCACGAATCATTTGCGGATTCACGCCGGTGGCACGAATGGCGGCCCCGATTTCCGTCCCGAAGAACCAGAATAAAAATAGACCGGATAAAAAAGCTACCAATAAGCCTACGATGGCCAAAGCCCAGGTAGCGGAAATATTCATGGCTTCCAAATAGGTATATACTGTGTCCATGCGCAATAAGGACACATTCGCTTTCCCCATGACATGAAGATTCACCGAGTATAATGCAATCATGGTTAGAATCCCGGCTAAGAGGGCCGGAATTTTAAGCTTAGTATGAACCAAGCCCGTAACCACACCGGCGAGCATACCGCCCACGGCGGCTGCTAAAATCGATACAACCGGATTCACGCCGGCCACAACGAGTGTAACGGAAATAGCTGCGCCTAATGGGAAGCTCCCTTCAACGGTTAAATCGGCAATATCCAATACACGGAACGTAATAAATACGCCGATAGCCAACAGTGACCATAACAGGCCTTGGCCTAATGTAGAAATAATCAGGTTTTCCATGTTTCCTCCATCTATAAAAAGAAAAAGGCCGAAGCCCTTTTCTTTTATGTATTAGGTTAATTATTTACCCTTTAGTTTAAAATCGGGCTATTCCCTTTTTTAATCAGGATATTTATTTACCGGCTTCTTGCAAAACGTCGGCCGGAATAGTAATGCCTAAACGATTAGCCACATCTTGGTTAATAACCAATTTGAATTCTTTTTGACTTTCAACCGGCATATCTTCGATTTTAGCTTCACCGGATAGGATTTTAGCCCCCATTACACCGGTTTGGAAGCCCAATTGGTAGTAATCAACGGAGTAAGTCGCTAAACCGCCCATTTTTACCACATTGTCTTCACCCGGGAATACCGGAATTTTAGCGGCATCGGTAATTTTAACCAAGTTAGGCATAGCCGATACAACTACATTATCGGTAGGTACATAAATAGCTTCAACACCCTGTGTTACCAAGTTTTGTGCGACCTGCTGAATATCGTTCACATTTTGAACCGTCATTTCCACAACTTCAAGGCCTTTTTCCTGAGCATGTTTCTTCATGCGTTCTGCCTGTAATTGGGAATTCACTTCGCTGGCACTGTAGATAATGCCGACTTTCTTAGCATTCGGTAAAATACGAGTAATTAAGTCCACCTGTTTTTCTACCGGATTCATATCAGTCGTACCACTCACATTAGTGCCCGGTTTTTCATCACTTTTTACTAATTTAGCTTGGACATAATCGGTAATGGCTGTACCCAAGATTGGAATATCTTTGGTTGCATTTGCCATAGCTTGAGCAGCCGGCGTTGCAATAGCCAACACCAAATCATCTCTATCTGCCACAAAACGCTGGGCAATACTGTTCAAATTCGACTGGTCCGCCTGAGCGTTCTGCTGATCGATTTTTACATTATCTTTAAACCCTTTAGACGCCAAGCCGTCAACAAATCCCTTGTTGGCCGCATCAAGCGCCGGATGTTCAACGAGTTGAACGACCCCTACTTTGTACGTTTTGTTCGCACCGCTATCATTGCTACTGTCACTACCACAGCCGGCGAGTAAACCTACAGCCATCAAAGCTGCCGCCGCTGCCACTACTACACGTTTCTTCCACATAATAAAATGCTCCCTTCTACCATACTACACATATCCATCTACACGGGATATTGCAACCATTATAGCCTGTTTCTTTGCCTATTTCAATAGGAAAATGAAAGAAAATTCATCAAAGAGGCCTATAAATGACGCCCACAGGATTGTCAACTACTTCAAATAGCCATTCCGTTTAAGTGCCGCTTCCCATTCTGCTTCTTTAAAACCTACCAGCACTTCATCATCAAGGATTAATAACGGACGTTTTACGAGCATGCCATTCGTAGCAAGTAAAGCCAATTTTTCTTCATCACTCATAGTGGGCAATTTATCTTTAATATTTTCACTGCGATAAACCTGACCGGACGTATTGAAAAAAGCCTTAACGTCTTTACCGCTCTTCGGTTGCCAAAGACCAAGTTCTTCAGCTGTCGGATTTTCTTCCTTAATATTGCGGTCATCAAAACTGATATTATGACTTTCCAAATATTTTTTTGCTTTTTTACAAGTTGTGCAAGTCGGATATTGTACCAATAACATTAGTTTTCGTCCTCCTTAGCCAGCTGTTCGAGCATTTCATGAGTCAAACTGTTGGCCGCCAAAATATACTCTTCCAATTTACCGCGGCCGATGGCTACTTTCATAACCGGAATTTCAAACGGATCAAGCAAAACTTGCATGAGGATTTCACCCGTTTTATAATAGCCTACTACGCCTTGGCCTTCCGTCGGATCAAGGGTTTCACGCTTAACAGTCTGACAATACTTCGCCATTACCGCTTCCGCGGCAGTAGCGCATTCTTCACGGTCCTTCAAATATTGTTGCGCCTTGTCTTCTTCAATGTCAAAAATATCAATGCGCACCGTCGGTTTACTGGTCTTACCTTGACTGATATTACCCATTATAGATTTCCTTCCACGCCGTCGGCTTTTAAAAAGGCTACATAACATTTCTTAGCTTCATATACGTCCGCTTTGCTCGTTACTTCCCAAGGTGCATGCATGCTGAGCACAGCCACGCCGCAGTCGATAACGTTCATGCCGTAAAGCGCCATGATGTACGCAATGGTACCGCCGCCACCAAGGTCTACTTTACCGAGTTCAGCCGTTTGGAAATTAACATTATTATCATCCATAATACGGCGAATAAAGCCCATGTATTCCGCATTGGCGTCATTGGAACCGGATTTACCGCGAGCACCGGTGAATTTGTTAAATACAACACCTTTGCCAAGGAATGCGGCGTTTTTAGCTTCAAAGGCGGATGCATACAATGGATCGAAACCGGCACTTACGTCGGAAGACAACATGCGGCTCCGTTCCAAGCTGCGACGCACGGCCAATGGCGACTTATTACCGGCCATGGCCAATAATTCAGCTACCACATTTTCAAACCAACGGGATTGCATGCCCGTAGCACCGACAGAACCGATTTCTTCTTTATCTACCAATAAAGTACAGGTAGTGCGTTTTACTTTATCTACTTCCAGCATAGCCGCTAAGGAAGTGTAAGCACAAACGCGGTCGTCCTGGCCGTAAGCCAAAATCATGCTGCGGTCAAAGCCCATTTCACGAGCACGACCGGCCGGTACGATTTCAAGTTCGGCGGACAATAAATCTTCTTCGGTGAAGCCGTATTCTTTTTCAAAAATATCATTCAAGAACTTGGTTACGCCGTCTTTAAGTTCACCTTTAACAGGTTGGCTGCCGATGAGTAAATCAAGGTTTTCCCCTTCAATCACTTTGGCCGCTTTTTTCTCCATCTGTTCCTGGCCCAAATGAGGCAATAAGTCGGTTACGCAGAATACCGGATCCGTATCTTTCTCACCGATGGAAAGAGTTACTTTCGTGCCGTCTTTTTTCACAACGACGCCATGTAAAGCAAGGGGCATAGCCACCCACTGGTACTTTTTGATACCGCCGTAATAGTGCGTATCAAAGAAGGCCAAGTTCTTATCTTCATAGAACGGATTCTGTTTAACATCAAGGCGCGGCGAATCGATATGAGCACCTAAGATATTGAAACCTTGTTCCAAAGAGTCGGTACCGATATTGAATAAAGCAATGATTTTATTCATGTGTACGGCGTATACTTTGTAGCCCGGTTTAATCGGTTGACCCGCGTTCTGAAATTCTTTTAAAATTTTATAACCAACGGCTTCCGCTTTCGCGATTGTTTGTTCAATGCATTCGCGCTCTGTTTTGCCGTTATCCAAAAAATCACGATACTCTTTACATAAAGCTTCCATAGCCTGTGTGTCGGCTTCGGTATATTCATGCCAAGCATATTTACGTTCCATATTATCATCCTTCCTAATTCAAAATTAGGAATCGGCCCGTAGCGGCCGATTCAGCTGTATATATTATACATCAATTGAAAAATTTCTACATCTCAACTGTAAGTCATTTTCATTTATTTTTTATCCGGATTATTAATAAACTGCTGCTTTGCGTCTTCCTCTGCCTGTTTCGCCGCCATGCGGGCCAAATAGGCTTCCTCTTTTTGACGATTTAACTCAGCCCGTTCTTCATATAAATTTTGAAGTTCCGGCGGTGCCGCCGTCAATGTCTTAGTCACATAATAACTAAGTTCTCGATTGCGCTTCATATATTTACCGATACGCCAATGGACACCGAATAAGCCGTGATGCGGACAGCGGCCGATGCTCAAAAATTTATCGCCGCTTAAGCGCTGAATTTTATTGGTTGTCAACAAGGACTGACATTCCGGACAATGAGCGCGGCGCACTTTATTATCGTGCAACACTTTGCGTTTAT
Source organism: Veillonella sp. CAG:933 (assembly GCF_000431435.1). Lineage (NCBI taxonomy): Bacteria > Bacillati > Bacillota > Negativicutes > Veillonellales > Veillonellaceae > Veillonella > Veillonella sp. CAG:933. The sequence continues at coordinate 60,189 of NZ_HF986260.1, read as the reverse complement.
CACCGAAGTTTTCATAAATAAAGAAACTGATTGGTTTCGGAAAATAGGCCTGCGAATAAGTGTTTTTTGAAATTTGTTCGTACTGAGCAATCCCCTGGTCTAGCGCAATCGCTTTACAAATATAGCCTGTGAAAATGGAGTCATTCAAGGCATCATGAGCATTCAACTCATCCTGTTTTATGTCAAGCTCTTCCATAGCTTTGCTTAAAGCTACCTGCTGCGTATTGCCATGTTGCAAATAAGCAAAAATAAGCTGCGCATCATACCAGGTATGTTTAATCGTACCGGGCAGACCGAATAACTTGAGGTTTTCACGAAGCATCACAATATCATCGGAGCCCCAGGTCAAAAGCACGGCATCGTCACCGCACCAGTGTTCAAAATCCTTGTAAGCCTGCACGAAAGAAACACCCATGGCCAAATCAGCGGCCGATATATGGGTCAACTTCTCCACATGTTTATGCATGCGCGTTAAATACTGCGGTTTTACAAAAGTATTGAAGGTATCAACCAACTCTAAGTTTTCATCAAGCTTAATAGCGCCGATTTGAATAATTTCCCCCGATACGGGTAAACCGGTGCGCTTCATAAAGCTAATGTCATTGGCAAAGGGCTGATTCCATTCCAAATCAAATATTATATAGGTCATCAGGGTTCCTCGCTTCCCGGTTCGACAAGAAGCGATTGAGCCGCCGCAATAACGGCTTCGGTAGATATAACAGATACGCCTTTGTAATTGCCTTCCTTGATGATCTGTTTCATGCTTTTGCCTACTTCATACTCTTCCATTGATTCCAAGACTACGCAGTTCTGCGTGTATGGACCGTAAAATTTAGGATTAGACGGACCATACAAGGCTACGAGCGGCACATGCTGGCTCACCGCCACATGCATCGGTCCGGAATCATTGGTTATAAATAAACTGCAACGATGAATGGCGGCCGCCAATTCGCCTAAACTGAATTTACCCGTTGCCACAATCGGCGTATGTTTCATCTGTCCCACTACATCGGCCACCATGTCTTCATCCATAGGACCGCCGAAAAATACAATCTTATAGCCGTGGTCGGCAAAATAATCAGCCACCGCCGCAAATCGTTCTTTCGGCCAACGTTTCTCGGGCACCGCACTGCCTACATTAAAGCCGATAACCGTATCCACATCACTGACGCCATGGGATTCATAAAACTCAGTTACCTTTGCCTCCCATTCGGGACAGGTATATATTTCAAGGCCTTTATTGGACGTATCCTTTACGCCCAACTGTTCCAACACATTAATGTACATATCCGCAGCATGACGTGTTTTACGATCAAGGCGCGTATACTTCGTCATAAACGGACGGAACAGAAAATGGCTCATACCCACCGTAATTTTGCCATGTAAAGCCCATGCAAAAAAGCTCGTTCGTTCGTTGGGGTGAATATTGATTACCACATCCGGACGACCTTCTTTATCACGTAATTCATGAGCTATCCGTCTTAGCGCACTAATACTGTTGTCGCGGCCTTTTTTATCAATCGTTACTATACTGTCTATATTCGGATTATATTGCATAACCTCTTTTAATTTTTCATCCATTACAAATGTAATGTGGCTTTGAGGTGCCGCCTGTCGCAACACATGTAAAAAAGGCGTTGTTAAAATAACGTCCCCTAAATGCATCAAAAAGGTGACTACAATTCGTTTATGATTGAGGTTCATAAAATACTAACTCCTTTTTTAAAGCAGTGTTTGCACCGTTTCCCATACGGTATCCACCGTAATTTGCGCCATACATTCCGGATCATCCACGAGCGGTGCCTCCGGCGTGGCCTTCGATGTTGGCGAAACAATAATATGCACATAATCGCCGCCATAAGGACCGGTTCGTTCCGGCGATGTGGTGCCATATAAACCGATTAACGGGCGTTTTAGCGCGTTGGCAATGTGTAACGGGCCCGTATCGGCACTGACATACAGTTTACAGCGACGTATTAATTCAATTAATTCTTCCAATGAAGTTTGCCCCGTCATATTTATGACATACGGACTATCTACGCCGTTTTGAATTTCATCCGCCTTTTCCTTATCCGAAGGGGCCCCTACGAGTACCACATATTGCTTTTGGGCGGCTAAGCGCTTACAAAGGTCGGTAAAGTGCGGGATTGGCCATTCTTTAACAATCCACCGGGCACCCGGCGCTACAACTACATAATCGGCACCTTGCGGCATGCCCTGAGCCCGTAATTTAGCCTCACAGGAATTAGCCGCTTCTTCCGATTCATTCATGGGAAATTCAATAGTATCCACAGTGCCGCCTAAAGCCCGTACCGTATCTAAATAACGCTCAATGACATGGCCGTATTTATTGGGCCCTACCAAGGCTTTATTAACAAGATTACTGCCTTCACGCAGCTCCCAATAGCCGTACTTCTCTTTGGCACCGGATAAAAACGAAACGATGGCGCTTTTTGCCAAACACTGCAAATCCAGGCACATATCAAAATTTCGTTCGTGTAAGATACGGCGCAAAGTCCATAAATATGAAATTGATTTCAATTTCTTTTTATCGATAAACAAAACTTCATCAAGCCATGGTTTGCCCGGCAAAGGGCCGCTGAACTGTTCATGCACTGCCCAGGTAATATGCGCATTCGGCCAATTCTTACGAATCGCATATAAGGTGGGCAACGCATGAATCACATCGCCAAGCGAGCTCATTTTGACAATCAGTATCCGTTTATACTCCTTCATGGGTCTGTCCTTTCTGCTTGGCTTCTAAAATAGGGGCTAAAAATTCATACAAATCGGTGCCTTCAAAAAGGTACCCTTCTATACCGGCCGCTTCAGCCGCCGTCACATCGGACGGTTTATCGCCCACTAAAAAACTGTTTTCCTTATCAATATCATAGTCCTTCATGGCTTGCAATAACATGCCCGGTTTTGGTTTACGACAATCACAGTCTTTAGTGAATGCCGCTACCGTTCCCTTTACATGATGAGGACAATAATAAAATGCAAGGATGGGCGCCTTTACCTTGGTCAACTCTTCGTTGATATAGGCATGTAGGCGCTCCATATCTTCTACTGTGTAGTAACCCCTGGCAATACCGCTTTGATTGGTGACGACGATTAAATCATAACCGGCCTGCACGGCCGCAGCTAACGCTTTTGGTGCGCCCGGTACAAAGGCAAAATCATCAATGCGATATAAATAGTTCACATCTACATTGATAACGCCGTCCCTGTCTAAAAACAATACTTTGCGCATGGGCTTCTCCTTAACAAACACAATTAACGGATATAATTAACGAACATAACCTTCGTTATGATCTAACAATTCACAATATTCGGCAACGGCATCTTCCAATTTAGTAAAGCCTTTATCGTAACCGGCCGCCATCAATTTAGTGGTGTCCGCTTCCGTAAAGCTCTGATATTTACCTTTTAACACTTCAGGGAACGGAATATAGCGTAAGTTGCCGGAGCCGTTATAATCGATAACAGCCTGCATGAAGCGATTGAAGCTTTTCGCTTCGCCCGTACCGCAGTTAAAAATACCGCTGATTTCCGGATGTTCCCAGAAGAAGAAGTTTACATTCACTACATCTTTGACATAGATAAAGTCGCGTAACTGCCCGCCGTTTTCATAACCGTCAGTACCTTCGAACAAAGTAATTTCACCGGTTTCACGAAGTTTGTAGAACATCTGCCGTACTAAAGACGCCATATTGCCCTTGTGGTTTTCATTCGGACCGAATACGTTGAAATAACGAAGACCTACTACTTGGGACTGTAAGTCTTTTTCAAAACGACGTACATAACGGTCGAAGAATAATTTAGAATAGGCATATGGATTCAATGCTTCTTCGCATTCCGGTTTTTCTGTAAAACCTTTTTTACCATGACCATAGGTAGACGCGGACGATGCATAAATGAACGGCACACGACGTTCCTGGCAATAGTGGAACAAGTTTTTGGTGCCTTCAAAGTTATTGTGCATCATGTAACGTCCGTCATAATTCATCGTGTCCGCACAAGCCCCTTCATGGAACACCACTTCAATCGGTCCCACATCAAAGGTATTCGTAGCTACCGCATCATCAAAGTCGATGCAATCTACATAATCATAATAATCGAGCATCTGCAAATTACGGATTTTGCTGCCGTCTGTTAAATCGTCAACGATTAAAATATCGTTGCGACCGCGTTCGTTAAGTTGTTTAACGATATTACTGCCGATAAAACCGGCACCGCCTGTAACTATAATCATAATAATCCCTCCTGCACTAAGGACTTAATCTTTTCTATAATCCCTGTCGTGGAATAACCATTTTTAAACGGTAAAATCATCACTTTATCCACGTATTCACGACCGATAACATCTTCCGGCTTATAATCGCCGCCTTTAACCAAAATATTGGGACGCAACGCACTTAATAATTCAGCGGGCGTGTCTTCTTCAAAGACAACGACGCCATCCACAAACCCCAAGGCCCCCATAAGTTCGGCGCGGGAACTTTCAGAGTTAATGGGACGCGCCACCCCTTTAAGGCGTTTCACCGATGCATCGGAATTAAGGCCCACAATCAAATGGTCCCCCAAGCGAGCCGCATCGCGCAAATAGGATAAATGACCGCTGTGAAGAATGTCAAAACAACCATTCGTAAATACAACGGTATGACCTTCATTCTGCCACTGACGAATTTTAGCCGCCATTTCCTCACGACTGTAACCGATAATCGGATCCGCCTGGCGTTGGCGTTGACGAATAGTAGCCCACAAATCCAAGAGTTCCTGCCGATGAATCGGATAGGTTCCAACTTTGGACACAACGACCCCGGCTGCCGCATTGGCAACATGTAAAGTGCCGCGTACCGTAAGGCCCGCCGCCATAGCCGTAATAATCATGGCCACTACCGTATCACCGGCACCGCTCACATCAAATACATCTTGCTGCGTCGCCGGATTATGCCAAATCTGACCCTGACGACTCACAATCGTAATCCCTTTAGCGGAACGTGTAGCCACCACATAATCAAAATCAACGGCATCCAGTGTTTCTTTCGCCGCTTCAACGATGGCTTCATCCGTATTCGGCAAGTTTCGCCCGATATATTCACTAAGCTCTTTTACATTCGGTGTAATAAACGTGGCACCACTATATTTAGACCAATCATTGCCCTTTGGATCAACGATGGTTTTTATACCTTTGGCTTTGGCGATTTTTAAAACTTCCCCCAGAACGGCCGTCGTACATACGCCCTTGCCGTAGTCAGAAATAACAATGCCGTCAAGACCATGTTCAGCCAACTCTTTAATCCAAGCCAACAAGAATTCTGTTTCTTTCGCATTCACCGGTTCCGGTTCTTCGAAATCGAGGCGCATCATTTGCTGACGACCGCCGAGGATTCGCATTTTAGTCGTGGTCTGACGGGACGGCTCACGCATAATACCGGAATGATTGATATTTTCTACTTCCAATAAATCGGTCAATAACTTACCATGCGTATCTTCACCGGCTACACCGCCCAAGAACACCTGACAATCAAGATTTGCCAAATTAGATGCCACATTGGCAGCCCCGCCCAAGACTTCACGCACATCGGTGACGCGGTTAACCGGCACCGGTGCTTCCGGCGAAATACGGCTCACATCGCCGAATACATAGCGATCTACCATTATATCGCCGATAACGGCAATGCGTAACTTAGGCAATTTATTATTCAAAAACTCGGTAATTGTTTTACTTATCATATTCTTCTTCCACCAGCTCACAAATAATATGGCCTACCATAATATGCATTTCCTGGATACGTGCCGTTACTTTTGAAGGTACGGCAAAGGTAATGTCGCAAATATCTTTAAGTTTGCCACCGCCTTCACCGGTAAACGCAATCGTGTGCATACCCGTATCACGTGCTTTTAACGCCGCTTTTACCACATTGGCACTGTTACCTGAAGTAGAGATACCTATTAAAACATCACCGGAACGACCAAGCCCCTCAACCTGACGGGCAAATACTTCGTCATAGCCGTAATCATTGGCTACGGCCGTCAAAATCGATGTATCGGTTGTTAAGGCGATACTCGCCAACGAACGACGTTCTTTTTGAAAACGACCGATTAATTCAGCCGCCAAATGCTGAGCATCCGCAGCGGAACCGCCATTGCCGCAAAATAAAACTTTATTGCCCGCTTTTAACGCCTCTTTGCAGCGCTCTGCCATTAACTGAATTACATCCATTTGTTCCATCGTCTTGCCGAACACATCCAAATGGTCTGTAAAACGCTCCGCAATAATAGGATTCAACTCTCCTTGAAATTCCATATAGCCTCCTAAAAACTATGTTAATAATGCGCTGTCCATTTTTAAAATGCATACTGCATTTATATTAAACGGCTTCATAGAGCCATATAAATTACAATATAGTCTGTAATAAACGTTCCGCATTGTCGTTAAATATTTTATGCGTATCGCGCTCACTGAGGCCCGCTTTACGGAAAGCATCATATAAGCGCATCATGTCACCGGCATCTTCAATTTCCGTATCCGGTCTGATGCCGTCAAAATCCGTACCTAACGCTACTACATCACTGCCCCCTACATTACGAATATAAAGGCTGTGGCGCACAATATCTTCGATTAAGCTGATGCGGGATGTGCCTAAAAAGGACTGTGCAAAGTTAAGACCGATTACCCCGCCCTTATTGGCAATGAGACGAATTTGATCATCCGTTAAATTACGTCGATGATTAGTCAAAGCCCTGGCATTGGAATGAGATGCAATAAATGGTTTCGTTAAGATTTCACCAAGCTGATACGTACCCGTATCGTTTAAATGGGAACAATCCACAATCATCCCTAATTCTTCCATATATTGTACAAACTCAATCCCCTTCGGAGTCAAACCTTTACCTTCATACTTTTCGCCGTTAGGATAGGATAAACCGTTCGGGAAATTCCAGCTAATCGTAATGAGGCGCACACCGTCATCATAGGCTTTTTTCAAACGCTGTAAGTCGCCTTCAAAAACGCCCCCTTCTTCAACGGATAATAAGGCGCTGATTTTTCCGGCTGCTCGCGCCGCCTTGAACTCTTCATAGGACCGTACATGAACAATATCGTTCTTATACTTTTCCATTTCCGCCATAAACAATTGGCGCATAGCTTCATAGCGGGCATAGGGATCTTTTTCCTGATCGAGCTCTACAAAGAGAGCAAAATCTTGTAAATGATAACCGCCCTTTTTTAATTTTGCTATATCTATTTTCCATGGATTCTGCCCCAAGTCGCCCTTATCGGGTTCATCGATGAGCATCATTATGGTATCACAATGTAAATCTATCATTTAGTATCCTCATGTTCGCGCAAATCCTTCAATACGGCCACAAAGGCTTGTACGTCTTCAAAATTACGATATACGGAGGCGAAGCGAACATAGGCTACTTCGTCGATATTTTTCAATTCTGCCAACACCAAATCACCGATTTCAGAAGATTTAATTTCCTGCTGCGAGCGATTGCGAATCGTGTCTTCTACATTTTTTACAACATTTTCCAATATTTCGCGTGGAATATTACGCTTGTTACAGGAGCGCAAAATACCATTCAACAATTTGCTGCGGTCAAACATTTCATAACTGCCGCTCGATTTGATGACCATAATCGGCACATCTTCAATAACTTCATACGTCGTAAAACGGCGTCCGCAAGCCAAACATTCACGGCGCCGACGGATGCTGTTATCATCATCGGTAGCGCGCGAATCGGTTACTTTATTTTCAGTATGTTTACAGTAAGGACATCTCATGAGTTCACCTCATTCCCAATTAATGTATTAAATATTATAGTTATTATTGCTTCAAATACTGCTTACTGTTTTCAGCAATTTCTTCAATAAATTGATCCAGCATTTCATAACGTTTGCGATACATGTTGCGTTTATGCGTCTTGGCCGTTTCGTAAGTCTTACGTTCTTCCTCTAAAGGAATACGATAGAACTTTTTATCTTCAGCACAAGGTGTACCGCCCAATTCATTCCAGAACGGATCAAACTGCACTTTTTTAGAGCGATTGATACGAATCAAATGACTGTTGGTATAAAAACCTTCGTCGGAAATAGCGTATAAGGAGTTAATCCCCATTTGTGTTGCCAATTGACGCATTAAGAAGAACATAAAATTCTTAGGTCGATAACTGAACATTTTCTTCGTAATCTGTTTTGCCTTATCAAGACCGTTTTTGTGACCCTGAATGGTACCGATCCAAATACATGGTTCACCGTTAAAACCATGACCCAAGCGGAAGTTAATATGGTAAATACTTTCCCCTTCATACATGAGGAATAAACTTAAAAAGCCTTCCTTACGCTGGCCCGTATGGAACCAAAGCTGTGCTTTTAAATCGAGCTCTTCGTTCTGCCAAATCACTATCGCATGGCTTTCATCGGGATTATACATCTCCGTAATGGCTTCTTGTGTGAAATACTTAGGGAGCATATCAAAATGATCTTTAATCGCTGCCAAACGCTCTTTAGCCGATGAATTTTTAAATAAAAACACGCGATTAATTACTTCGTAAATGCCTTCGTGTTTGTCGAGCAAATTAGGTAACGGCTGATAGTTGTCAAAATACTCGATGAGTTCTTTCAACTGCTTGCGATTCTTATAAGAGCGACCTACAAACAAAGTAATGCGCCGCTTCTCGCGCCAAGATCTATAACCGTAAATAGAGCGTCCCAACGCCCATTGTTTCTTCCCATATGAAAACATACCTTCACTCCTTAATCGTTTAAGATGAATTCTCTTGCATTAATTACCGTTGAGGTATCAACTTTATTAATATCTGAAATTTATCTTGTAGTTAATCCTATTTGAACTTTCAACATATTGTATCTGAATGTCATATAAAAACTCTCCATATGCTAAAGGGTTTCTAATCTATTGTAACACGAAATGACGAAAAGGACTATCAAAGTCAATGTATAGGGACTTAATTTGTGAAAATAATCTTCGCAATCGACCCAATTTTTGCCATTGTTTGATAGTTTATTTAATAAATACAAAAAACCGACCTTCTCAAATGAGAAGGTCGGCTTAAAGTCATGCACTTTTAACAAGCAGTATGTTATTAAGAGTTGGAACGGTCCTGAATCTTGAGCAAGCAGTCGCCACTTTCGATTCGGCTGCCTTCACGAACATATACTTCCCCAACGATACCGTCGATTGGCGATGTAATAGTCGTTTCCATCTTCATTGCTTCGGTTACGATGAGCGGTTCGCCCTTCAAGACGCTTTGACCTGTCTTAACGATAACTTTAACAACGGAACCGGACAAGGTTGCACCAACTTCACCAGGTTGAGTTTTGTCAACTTTATGACGAACAACACCGGTAGTTTTAACGTGTTTGTCGCGAATCTTAATATCACGAGGCTGACCGTTGAATTCAAAGCTTACAATACGATTACCGTCTTCATCCACTTCGCTCACATGAATTAATTTGATAATGAGCATTTTACCTTTTTCAATGGTAACGTGGATGGATTCACCACGACGCATGCCGAAGAAGAAGGTTGGCGTATCCAATACGGAAATATCGTCATAATCGCTGTTGAATTTTACATAGTCGCTGTAAACTTTAGGATATAAGCAGTATGCGATAACGTCTTCATCGGTTGCCGGCGAACCTAAATCAACCAAGTGTTTACGTACATCTTCAAAATCAACCGGTTCTAAATATGCCCCCGGACGACCTTTAAGCTGCTGTTTGCCCTTCAAAATAATCTTCTGTAATTTCTTAGGGAAACCTTGGTATGGAACACCCAAATAACCTTGGAAGAATTCTACTACGGATTGAGGGAAATCAAGGGTTTCGCCTTTATCGTAGATGTCTTGTTCCGTAAGGTCATTTTGAACCATGAATAAAGTCATATCACCGACTACTTTAGAGGATGGCGTAACTTTGATGATATCGCCAAACATCATGCTTACTTGATGATATACTTTTTTAACTTCATCCCAACGTTCACCGAGACCTACACTCTTAGCCTGTTGCTGCAAGTTGGAGAACTGGCCGCCCGGCATTTCATGCTGGTATACTTCGGTGCTTGGATATGGATTAGTTTTATCCACGCCTTTGTAGTATGGGCGAATGGATGCAAAGTAATGAGACATCTGTTCCATGTAATCTGCATTCAATTCAGGCTGACGGTCATGACCGGACAAACCATAATACAAGGAGTTCATGCTTGGCTGGCTGGTACCGTTGGCAAATGCCGAGTAGGCTACGTCAACTACGTCAACGCCTGCATCAATAGCACGGCCATAGGTATAAATAGCATTGCCAGCCCCTTCATGTGTATGCAAGTGGATTGGCAAATCAACAGCATCTTTCAAAGCAGATACCAAGTTGTAAGCAGCTTGTGGTTTCAAAAGACCGGCCATATCTTTGATGGCGATAATGTTGGCACCGGCTTTTTCTACTTCTTTAGCCATGCTTACATAGTAATCTAAGTTGTATTTTGTACGGCTTGCATCGAGAATATCGCCTGTGTAGCACAAGGATACTTCGGCAATCTTATTCTGATTGCGAACTTCATCGATAGCTACATGCATATTATCAAGGCTGTTCAAGCTGTCGAATACGCGGAATACATCGACACCGTTATCGGCCGCCAATTTAATGAACTGACGTACTACATTGTCAGGGTAGCTGGTATAACCTACCGCATTGGCACCGCGAAGTAACATCTGTAACAATACATTCGGAACTTGTTTGCGGAACATGCGTAAGCGTTCCCATGGATCTTCATGCAAGAAACGATAAGCTACGTCGAAGGTAGCACCGCCCCAGCATTCCAAGGAGAACAAATTGGATACACCGCGAGCCGCTTCGCCGGCTACACGCGCCATATCAACGGTACGCAAGCGAGTGGCAAACAAGGACTGATGTGCATCACGCCAAGTTGTATCGGTGAAAAATACCTGTTTTTGTTCACTTAACCATTTGGAGAACCCTTCAGGTCCCAATTCGTCAAATTTCTGTTTGGTACCTGCCGGTGGTTGACCCGGAAGCAAAGCCGGCATCTGAATCGGTTCAAAATCAGGTACTTCCTGATGACCAAGACCCTGGTAACCGTTAACGGTTACATCGGCGATGTAACGCAACATTTTAGTACCACGGTCACGAACTTGTTTAAAAATAAACAATTCAGGATGTTCATCAATGAAGTTAACATTGCAAGTACCGGACATGAATTCAGGACTTTCCAATACGTTAATTAAGAAGTGAATGTTCGTTTTGACACCGCGAATACGGAATTCGCGCAAACAACGAAGCATTTTCATGATGGATTCTTCAGGAGTTAGCGCCCAGGAAGAAGCTTTTACCAATAAAGAATCATAGTATGGCGTAATTACGGAACCGGTGAAAGCGTTGCCGCCGTCAAGACGAATACCGAAACCGCCACTGGAACGATAGGCTACCAATTTACCGGTATCAGGCATGAAGTTGTTGCTTGGATCTTCGGTGGTAATACGGCACTGAATAGCTTGACCGTTACATTCAATATCTTCTTGTGCAGGGATGCCTACTTCTTTATCGAATAAAGAATAGCCTTCCGCTACACGAATTTGAGTTTTTACAATATCAATACCGGTGATTAATTCGGTAATAGTATGTTCTACCTGAATACGAGGGTTTACTTCGATGAAGTAGAAATTGCCGTCATTGGTAACTAGGAATTCGACGGTACCGGCCCCTATGTATTTAACATTTTTCATAATTTGAACGGCTGCATCACAGATGCGTTGACGTGTTTCCATAGGCAATGCGAAAGCAGGTGCCATTTCAACAACTTTCTGGTGACGACGCTGTACGGAGCAGTCACGTTCATATAAATGAACTACATTACCATGAGCATCACCCATGATCTGTACTTCAATATGTTTAGGTTCAACGATTAATTTTTCAACATATACATCATCATCGCCAAAGGCCATTTTCGCTTCGGATTTGGCGCGATCATAGGCTTCACGAAGTTCGCCCATGGATTCAACGGCACGCATACCGCGACCACCGCCGCCGTTAACGGCTTTAATCATCAATGGGAAACCGTGAGTTTTGGCAAACTCTTCAAGTTCTTCAAAATTGTTAAGAGGTCCGTCACTCCCCGGAATCATAGGAATGCCGGCTAATTTAGCCTGAATACGGGCGTTTACCTTGTCCCCGAACATTTCCAAATGTTCCAGACGAGGTCCGATGAATGTGATACCTTCTTCTTCGCATCGTTTGGCAAAACGGGCATTCTCTGCCAAGAAGCCGTAGCCCGGATGGATGGCATCTACATCATGTTCATGAGCGATACGAATGATATCTTCGATATCCAAATACGCATCGACCGGTTTTTTACCGCGTCCTACTAAGTACGCTTCATCCGCTTGATTACGATGTAAAGAAAGCGAATCTTCTTTTGAGTAAATTGCTATTGTGCGAATTCCCATTTCGTTACACGCACGGAAAACACGGATAGCAATCTCACCTCGGTTGGCAACCAACACAGATTTAATTTCTTTCATGAGACTTCCTCCTCAACTTGTTACCTCTCTACATTGTAGGAGCATTCCCAAAGGAATACAACCTTTATTTACCATGTATACACAATACATACATGAGATAACCATAATTAGTATGTCACCAAAAGCCCGATAAAATATAACGCTTCCAGCCACATAACTACGCCCATAAGACGTTTGAACCAAAAAATACCTGTCCGATAATTTGGCTGTGTCACCAATTTAGCCAGTCGTTCCAAACGATTGGTGAGCCAAAATACAGGAATTAAATAGCCTATAATAAATGAAATAATCATCACCGATGCCAGTTTCCAGCCCGCTACGGCAATGGTAGCAACGAGCCAGATGTAAATCGGCAACCGATCATAACGCCACGAGAGACCAACCAAGAGACCCTGTTTTACAATAGCCAGAGTACGGCCTATCGGCGTGCGGGCTCTTTCAATGCGTCGTTCATCGCGCCCTTTAAGCGGCGCCGGATGAATAAAGGCAATCCACTCAAACGCTTGCAGCGACATGGCTACGAGCAAGACGCCCCAAATCACATAGGAACTGCCGCCAATACTGGTAGGGCCTAAAATACGCGAACCGATGACACCGACCACAATGATAGATGCGGTCATGCCAATGGCAAAATAAATACGCTTATATATATGTCCCGCCAAGCGTGGCAAAATCGCGGCCACCGTTTCCGGCACCAGCGACATGCCAAAGCCGGCCAAGAAAATTAATACGATTAACGTGAGCTTACCATAGGAAGTGCCTAGAACGTCCGTGATAAGCATTGTATACTCAGTCAGCATAAATACCTACCTTAAAAACGCCTTCATTAAATTATCCAACGCTTCCTGGTCATCAGCCCCCATGGTTTCGCGCGCCGAATGCATAGCCAGAATCGGTACGCCCACATCCATAGTACGCATAGCCAACATGGCGGACGTAATGGATCCTACCGTAGAACCGCCCGGAATATTCGAGCGATTTACATATATCTGATACGGAATAGAATCGTTTTCACACAAAGCCTTTACCGTGGCAATAGCCCACGCATCACCGGCATAGGATTGACTGGATGCCATTTTTAAAACAACACCCTTATTCAATATAGGATAATTGGTAATATCATTTTTTTCAGGATAGTTCGGATGATAACCGTGTGCCACATCGGCGGAAATCATGAAGCCCGCCGCTATATCGGCATAGCATTCCGCTTTTGTATGACCGGTCGCCATATAAATACGCTCAACCAATTGTGACAAAATTGTAGAAGCCCCGCCTTGTTTAGTGCGACTGCCTACTTCTTCATTGTCGAATAACACAACCATCCGAAGCCCTTCAGCGTCCATTGCTTTAGCTTCAAAAATACCTTCCAGGCAAGCTACACAGGACGTAAGATTATCGATACGTGGCGAACTGATAAATTCATCATAACGGCCAAAGGTTGTACCGCCTTCCACCGGATAAAGCGTCAATTCATAGGATAAAATATCCTCAGCCGGTCGTTTTACAAGCTCGCTCAAAAATTCACGCCACTCACTGTCGGTATTAATTTTATCATTACACATCATGAAAAGCGGCAACATATGCTTTTGCTTATCAAGCGCTACCCCTTCATTAATTTGACGATTCATATGAATAGCCAAATTAGGAATTGTCAAAAGCGGCCTTGCCACATCCACATAGTGAACGTCGGGCCGGAAGGGATCGTCCGTACGTGTCACTACCGCACCGGCCATAGACAAAGGGCGATCAAGCCAAGTGTTTAAAATCAGTCCCCCGTAAGTCTCCACATTAAGCTCACCATAGCCTTTGGCATCTACCAACGGATTTGGCTTAATACGAATAGCCGGAAAATCCGTATGGGCCGAAGCAATGCGCATAGAATGGCGAAGATTCAATCCGATATGAAAAGCTACCAACGCGGAGTCGTAGACCTTTACAAAGTAGTCCCCTTCACCGAGAGCCCAAACATCTTCAAGGAATAATTCCGTAAAACCTTTAGCCTTCAGCTCATTGGCACCGGTCTTCACCGTGTGATACGGGGAGGTACTATTATCTATAAAATCTAACAATCGTGCTACTGTATCCATAGTACACCTCATTTTGTTTAATTACACTGAATATTATAACACAATTGAAGCTAAAACAAAAAAGAGAAAGCCTGCCGCGCAAAGGGCAGTGCTTTCTCTTTTTAGGTTGGATATTATTCTATGAAATATATTAAAAATTTATTACCAAAGGCCCAAGACTTTCCACCACATGGAACCGACACCGAGCCAAATAACAAGGTTGACTACAGAAGCAATGAAACCTAAGCGCCACCAAGTATTCTGCGGAACATAGCCCGAGTTAAACAAGATTGGTGAAGGACCGGCTGCATAGTGAGTAAGGGACATACATAAGTTGGAGAAGAATGCGAACGCAAGCATTGCCAAGTACGGAGGTGTGCCGGCGCTGATAGCAACCGCTACGAACACTACATACATAGCCGTAATATGTACGGTAAGACTTGCGAACAAGTAATGGGAATAGGTGTAAATCAAAATCAAAATCAAAATCATGAATGCCATGATCCATTCAATACCGGCTACTTGGTCACCGACGATTTTGGCAAACCAAGGAATAAAACCTAATTTATTCAATTGAGATGCCAAGGCCATCATAGTACCCATCCAGATTAAAGTATCCCAGCCGCCTTTTTCTTCCGTTACATCGGACCAGGTTAACACTTTAGTAACGAGGAGGATACTTACGCCCAATAATGCAACCGTAGTTGCGTTAAGGCCGGTAAACTGACCGGTAGCCCACAAAACTAGAGATAAAATAAATACGCCGAGCATTACCTTTTCAGCAAAACTCATAGAGCCGAGTTCTTTTAATTCCTTAGCAATATGAGCTTGAATTTCACGGGTATCTTTTAATTCCGGCGGATAAATAAAGTATAAAATCAGCGGCATAACAATCAAGGCCACTAAGCCCGGAACGATGGCGGCAATAGCCCAATCGCCCCAAGTAATGGTGTAACCGAAAGAAGCAGCGATTAAAGAAGCCACCAAGGTATTACCGGCCATGGAAGTCATAAACATAGCGGATGTAATGGTATTGCCTTGATAAATTGTTTGAATCAAATAGGCACCGATTTTACGAGCTGTATCGCCCGGTTCGGAACCGAAAGCAGATGCTAACGATTTAGTAATCGGATAAATAACCCCGCCCGCACGAGCCGTATTGGATGGTGTGGCCGGCGATCAAATTAAATCACTGACAACAAGAGCATACGATAATTTCAAAGAGTTACTGCCTACCGCTGTAATCATAGTGTAAGCAATACGTTTACCCAAACCGGTTTTGATAAAACCGCGGGAGAATAAGAAAGCAGCTACGATTAACCAAATAGCTGTATTGGCAAAACCGGCTAAGCCTTCGCCGATTTTTAAAGTGTTGGTTACAGCCGAAATGACAATACTGATAATCGATAAGGCCCCGATTGGCAGTGGCTGTAAAATGAATCCTAAAATAGTACCGGCAAAAATAGCGAATAAGTGCCACGCTTGCGGTTTAAGACCTTCCGGTACCGGCATAAACCAGATGATGACACCTACTAAGATGGGAGTAATCCATGACATATACTTTTTCACGTAATGTTCCTCCCTTTCCCTTTTAACAACTTTGTTACTTGAATAATATCCTACATATAAAAAACACAGGCTACTCCCCTTTTCTATAAAGAAAATAAGCAGCCTGAGTTTAATACCTTATGTAATGCTATTGAGGTAATTCTACAGATTCTAAGTTCGTTTGTTCAATGTCTTCTAACTTGCCGGCATCACAAAGAGCTGCTACGTTTGGATCAATTGGTAAACGACCTAACAACAATAAATTATAACGTTCAAGTACATCATCAATATGACTGTCACCGAAAATCTTGTAATCTTTGCCGTTATCCGGGCAATGGAAATACGAGAAGTTTTCTACAACCCCGATAATCGGAATTTGCATGAGTTCAGCCATCTTAACGGCCTTCTCAACAATCATAGATACCAAGTCCTGCGGTGATGTTACAACTACAATACCGTCTAAGGACAAAGACTGGAATACGGTAATGGCTACGTCGCCGGTTCCCGGTGGCATATCCACGAATAAATAATCCAAATCCTTCCAAATTACATCCGTGTAAAACTGCTTAACTACATTGCCTACGATAGGACCACGCCATAACACAGGGTCACTTTCGTTCTCGAGTAAAAGGTTAACCGACATTACGTCGATGCCGCCTTTAGATTGAATCGGGTACATACCTAATTCATCTACATGGGCTTTACCGTTAATACCAAATACTTTAGGGATGGAAGGACCGGTAATATCACCGTCAAGAATCCCTACTTTAAAACCACGACGTGCCATCGTAATAGCTAATAAAGATGTAACGAGGGATTTACCTACGCCACCCTTACCGCTGACTACGCCGATAACATGTTTTACACTGCTTAAATCATTAAGCTTTGCCGTCAAATCCGGCGGCGTTTGTTGGGCACTGCCGCAAGAGGATGCCGAAGAGCAACCGCTGCAGCCGCCTGAACTACCACATGCCATAAAATACACCTACTTTCAATCGGCCTTGCCGATATATTCATCTAATTATTTGAAGAATTCTTTCTTCATTTAAAGTGTAGCATATAAAACAGCTTTTATCAATATAAGAGAGTGCATGGCAAACATGATAATCTGTTATGCCCATGCACTCTGATGATTTGTAATTATACGAAATTATGAAGTAATTGTAAAGTCTAATCAATCAAAAAATATGACTATTTGATAAATGATTTCGTCAATTGACCTACAATCGTCATACCTGCCACGATTTGTTCCTTACTTGGGAAGGTAAAACTGAAGCGGAACGACTGACCGGCCGGTACACCGTCGGCCGCAAAGGCTGCCCCCGGTACGATACCTACCTTATGCTCCATACAGGCTTCGAAGAAAGCGTCACAATCGACACCGTCCGGCATGGTAAGCCATAAGAACATACCGCCTGTGGGTTCCACAAAATGAACTTTATCGCTACCATGCGTGCGAAGAGTTTGCATCATCAAGTCTGCTTTCTCTTTGTACACTGTTGATACGTGTTTAATCTGAGCGTCATAGTCAATAACATCGAGTAAACGGGATACAACGCGCTGTGTAACGAGCGGCATTTGACCGTCCTGATTATTTTTAAGCGCCTGAATGGCGTCAATCGCCTGTTTCGGGCCATATAGGAAACCAACACGTAACCCGGCGGATAATGTTTTAGAATAAGAACCGGCATAGATGACGCGATTATCCGTGTCCATTTCTTTAAACGTCGGCACAATGTTGTCGGTAAAACGAATTTCACCGTATGGATCATCTTCGTAGATAAACAGATTATATTTAGCGGCAATCGCATAAATCGCTTTGCGGCGTTCCAATGGCATAGTAATACCGGTCGGATTTTGGAAGTTAGGAATTAAGTAGATGTATTTCCCCTTGCCTTTTTTTGCCTGTTCTTCGAGGGCTTCCGGAATCATACCGAAATCGTCCATAGCGATGCCCACGGCTTTAGCCCCCACATTGCGAACCGCATTGATACCGCTGGTAAAAGAATAAGCATCCATAAACACTTCGTCACCCGGTTCACACAAAGTACGCGGAACAAGCCCCAAATCTTGACCGGCACCGATGGAAATCAAAATTTGTTGACCTTCCGTCGGCATATGACGAACTTTAACAAGGCGTTCAACAGTTTGTTCCGCTAAACGGGCATCACCGGCCATTGGGCCGTACTGTAATATTTCAATCGGATTCGTATGTACCACATGATCGAAGGCTTCCTGAATGGCTTCTACAGGAATAGCTTCCGAAGCGGGATTTCCGATGCCAAAACTGATAAAACCGGGAATACCGGCACCGCGTTCAAATACTTTACGGATAAAATTAGGGCCTTTCATTACGGCTCTGTCCGGAATTTGAAATGTAAAACTCATAACTCTCTCTCCTTTTACTACTATACTGCCAAGCTACATGTTGGATAAACGATAAGCGTACCCAAGTAGGTACGCTTACATTTAACTTGTTATTTATTTTACTATGAAACTTTGAATTTGACCACTGTTTATATTAAGCGACGACCGGATAATTCATTTTCCGTTTTTGAAAAACACATTTCGTTTAACTTAAATCAGCCTTAATGAGCGGATACTTATTCCGGCGTTTGCTCGCGCTTTTTCATCCAACGCTTATAACCATACCAAGCTATGGCATACACAACAGTTGCGACCACCACAATAATCGTCAAACGATCCAAATGCTGATGCAACATGACTGCATCGTGACCTACCACTACTTCAAGGGCAGTGGACGGAAACTTACCGATTAAGTTGGCAATGGCATAATCACGCAAGCTGATACGACTGATAGCCCCTAAAGCGGTAATGATACCGGATGGAAAATAAGGAATCGTACGGGCAAACAGCATAACGGCGAGCCCGTTTTTACTGCTGAAATCATCAACTTTAAGTAAAAACTTATTTTTCTGAATGAGCTTTTCAGCAGAGTCACGCAAAATATAACGCATGAGTAAGAAGCTGATGATAACGCCCACCGTTTCAGCGAGCCAGGAAATAATAATCCCCGGAATCAAACCGAAGATTAGACCGTTCGCGGTTGAAAAGAAAATGGACGGCAAAAAGCCCGCAATATTTATAATTACATCGAGCACAAAGCTGATAACCCATGCCCAGGCACCATAACTTTGGAGGACTTCCGCAATGTGATGTACATCACCGGTGCCCATCAAGTCAATCATATCACCGTAAAAGCCCGGCACAATGAGCTCCAAGCTAGCCAATAAAACGACTGCTAATACAACAACAAATACTTTAACCTTTGTTTCTGCTTTCATTCAGTACCCTCATACTAATTAACTCTATATAAAACATATACTCACATGTTTTAAAATCACAAATAAAACAAAAATGACCTTACCATTATTTCGAAATATTTCGAAATCTATTGTTCACTTGTATTTTACCATAAATAAGAGGCATAGAGGTACCCTTTACGTTTAAATTTATCTATTGTTTAGATTTATAAGTTTGATGAAATAAGAAAAGGGCTTGTCAAATTTCTCTGACAAGCCACTCCCTCTATTTATTATATAATTGTAAAAACAATTATATAACAAATAATGTAACGATTAATTGTAATGATTAAACCTCAATAGTTCTTTTGTTAAAACCACAGATGCCCATTCTGATGATTTTAATGTAATACTGCCGGAAATTATAAGCCTACTTTGGCTACCAACTGTTCAATCAATTGACGCTGTGCCGCTAATTCAGCTTCTTGCTGAGCCAAACGATCTTGCTGCGTTGCTACCGTATTTTCAAGGCTTGTATTCTTAGCCTGCAAAGTCGCTACTTCGGAAGTAAGTGCACGAACAGCTTTCGGACCGCTTGGACGGTCGCCTTCACCTTTGGAACCAAAACGTAAGGACACGCCTAGGTTTACCATGTTTTCATCACCAAGCGTACCACCTACACTAAACAAAGTATCTTCGTTAGCTTGGTAAAAGGCACCGAGAGCCATAGCCTGTTCACCTTTGTAATTACCGATACCGGCAGCTACGGTGAATTTATCTTCTTCATCGAATTGAAGCGGATGTAAAGCTGCCAACGCTGCCGCGGATGCCCCTACCTTATCAAGACGTTGGTCGAGTTTACCTACACGATTATTAATAGCCGAAACATCACTTGCGATTGCACCTACATTTTCAGAAAGTGTATTCACGTCATTTGTAAGATTGCCCAAATCTGTTGTCAACGTGTTCACATTCGTAGTGAGCGTATCTACATTGGTGTTTAAAGTACTTACATTGGCGGAAATGTTGTTTACATCAGTTCTTAATGTGCTTACATTGCCTTCGATAGTCGTTACTTTACCATCAATGGTCTGAACTTTGGTGTCAATGTCATTTACTCGAGTGTTAGTATCTGTGATGCGATCATGTGCTTCAGTGGCCAAGGTATTGGTTGCATCAATACGACTGTTTACATCTTTAAGACCTTGTTGCGCATCGTTAACACCTAATCGATCTTTTAATGTATCTACCAATGTATCTTTCAAATTAGAGCCGTCTGAATTTAACTTCTTATCAAGCTCCGGTTGAACGGCATTTTTGATTGCATCATTAGATACGTTAACTGCAAAGGTTTTAGCACCATTTTCACCAACACCTTCTGTAACAGTTGTATTGACACCATCTATAACCTTGATGGAATCTTTAGCAATATCTTTTACATCCGCTTCTTTCAACTGACTATCTGTTAAACTCTTAATTTGATTTTGTACAACTTCACTGAGCCCTGTTACGTCAGCTTTGGTAGCTAGGCTCTTATCACCGGCAGTTAAACCGGCTTTAAGACTATCTAAATTAAGACCAACTTTGTAAGTCGTTTTGTTAGCATCAGAATTGTCCGGTGTTACCGAAATATATTGCGCATCGTCAGCTTGAGTTACAATTACTGAAGCTTTTGCTAAGTCTCGAACAACTGTTTTGCCATCATCAGAAAGATTAGATAAATCTTGCTTTGCTGCGCTATTAATCTTCGAAGTTAAATCATCACTTAAGCCAACAGTGTAAGTAGTAACACCTTCAGTTACTGCTTTAGATGAATCAGTAGTTAATTTCAATGTTCCGTCCACAGCCACATCAGTGCGTAAGGCGTTTACTTTGTATACCATACCAGTGGACTTATCTTCAGCCACGTCTAAAAGTGTTACATTGTTGCCTGCAACCAAGGTTACGCGACTACGTTTTAACTGTGCCACGTTAACCGCATCGGTATCTTGGGTACCGGCAGCTACACCGGTGATTTGACGAGTAAGGCCGAGGTCGCTGTTACCGATAGCAAAGGCACTATTAGTAGATTCCCAAGCACCGGCTGCTTTACCGTAATCATTCGCCTCATCCCCTTCATCAGTAGCAAAGACCCATAATGTACTTTGATTATATAAATTGGCTAGTCTTCCTTTTTCTGTATAAAGAGCTTGTAGTTCAGATTGTTTTTGAGTATCCGTTTTGGTCCCATCATTCATAATAGCCGTCACCTTACTTTGGTAAGTACTATCAAAAGCTTTATATGCTTTTTCTGCATTTTCCAAAGCAGTTCGGTATCCGGCAACTGCATCTTTATTTTTTTCATAAGTTGCTAAATTATCACCGGTCAAAACTGTGTTCATTTCTGAAACAACTGCATTATTTAATGGATCGTAGCCTTTTACACCATAGGATACAGTGGCTTTGGAATTATTACCGATGGCTACACCACCAATGACAGATGCGTTACTACTGCTGGTAGAGCCTACAGTCGCAGCATTGCCAATGGCAACTGCATCACCAACGGCACGTGTATTTTCACCAATTGCTATACTCTTATAACCGATGGCATTAGCTCTGCTACCTACACCAATCGCGTAATCGCCACGAGCTTTTGAATAACTGCCTACAGCAATACCACTTTGGCCGTTTGTAACGGAATTACTACCCACAGCTAAAGCAATTCTATTAAAAGCTTTAGCACTGGTACCAAGAGCAATGGACTGAATACTTCCCGGTGCATCCGTAGCCTCGGAACCAATTGCTATCGTTGTTTGGCTATTGGCTTTTGCCTTCGATCCTAATGCTAATGCCGAAGCACCTGTCGTTTTTGCCAAATAACCAACCGCTAAGCCGGCACCACCAGCAGCAGTGCCAACAGGAGTTACCGCCGCACTATTTACATAACTACCCACGCCAATGGCAATATCGCCGTCATATTCAGCTTGTGCCGCGCCACCGATGGCAGTAGACGAAATACCGCTTGTTCTGGCAAATGCACCAATAGCAGTACTGGAAATCGCACTGGATTGAGCATTACCACCAATCGCGAGGCTCAGATTCTCATTAGCGCGTGATCCCAAGCCGATAGCAATGGCACCATCACCACTGGAGGAATCAATACCACTGGTATTACCGGCCTGAGCATCAGTACCGATGGCAATAGTACTGGAACCAGAGCTTATGGCTTGCGTACCAAACGCTAGCGATGCATCACCGTTAGCTTGAGATTTTACACCATTGGCATTGGCCAATAAACCTGTATCTGACGCACCATACCCCGTAGCCATAGCACCGGTTACTTTATTATTAACATTGTCAACATTAATCGCTAATGTTTCATCCGTAGCAGACTTATCTTCCGAATACCCTACCTCTACCGAATATGTTTGAGTTCCATTATCAACGTTCCCCACAGTGCTATTAGTAGCCGTACCTACACTAATAGCATTCGTAACATATACATAATTGCCGGCTTGAAGTTCATTAGCTTTTGAAGGTGTTGCCACTTCCGCAGCTAATGACTGTGTTGTTAAAGCTGTGCCGCCTAATACTGCTAAAGATACTGCCAACGCCAATTGTTTTTTATTTTTCATCTACAAACTCCTCTTGCTCTCAAAACACCTACACTAACTAAACACTAACATCAAATAAAAAGATGTTAGATTTAACGGAATATATTCTGCAGTAAAATACACATTTCCAAAAATAATTTTTCCTATTTTATTTTTATCTTAATTTCATTAATCACTTAAATGTAATTTAATGAATAAGCTTTCCCTTAAAAAATAAATAATCATTAAGTCTATTTTGAAAAAATCAACAAATAACTTTTTAAGATATTATATTGTATACTCTTTGTAAAATAATAGTTTACAAGCAATTTCTAATCAACATATTAAATGCAAATAATTTTATATAAAATTAAATTATTTTTTAATTAACTATAATATCTCATAAAGTTATATCTTGTTGAATAACTACATCTCATATTCATTTTGTAAAAATCATATCATAAAGTTTTCATGAAAGCAATTAATTTTTTGACAGTAATCTTTTTTTATATATAAATTTTGAAATATAATTTAATATATTATTTAAAAATCCTTCTATTTTCTAAAGTCAATGTCTTTTACTCATTTGAAATATTACATTAGTGGTACTTAAAAAATTTCAATAGATAATACAAAAACAGTATAGAAAAAAGAAGTCAAAGTAAAATTTAGGTAAATTACCAAAATTACTTTGACTTCTTCTTTATTTCTTACATTTTATTGTGATTTCATAGTAAAACTATATTAAATCAAATAAATAGTATTAAAACTGTTACCTCATATTATAGGTTCGATATTACATACCTACTTTAGCCATCAACTGCTGAATCAAGGCACGTTGTTGTTCTAATTCAGTTTGCTGTTGAGCTACGGTATCTGCCAAGCCTTTATTCTGAGCTTTAAGGTCGGATACTTCATTTTGTAAACCGCTTACGTCAACAGTTGTACCTGTTCTGTAAATAGCATCACCTTTTTGACCGAATTTCAAGGATACGCCAACATTAAACATTGTTTCATCACCAAGTGTGCTGGCTACGCTGAACATAGTATCAGCATTTGGACGATAGAATGCACCGATAGCAGCAGCGGAATCGCCTTTATAGCTACCTAAGGAAGCAGCGGCGGAGAATTTATCTTGTGGATTGAATTCCAATGGATGTAAACCTGCTAATGCAGCAGCACCGGCACCAACTTTATCTACACGATCATTCAAACTGTTTACACGACCGTTTAAGTTGCTTACACTGTCATTTAAGTTAGATACATTAGTTTCCAAAGAATCTACACGGTTAGTAACTTCCGTAACACTCTGATTTACATTAGTAACACCTAATGTATTTTTCCAGTTATTGATGTTTTCAGTACTTAAGTTGGAACCGTCAATATTAGCTTTCTGATCCAATTCAGGTTTAACTGCATTTTTAATAGCGTCATCGGAAACATCTACGGCATAAGTAATTGCACCATCTTTAACATCACTTACTGTTCTAACTGTAGTGTTATTACCATCGGCTAATTTAATGTTTTCTTTAGCAACATTTGTGATATGAGTATCACTAGCCTGACCAGTCACAACAGAATTAATAGCTTGGTTCAAAGTATCCCCGGTAATGAGGTTCTTGTCCCCGGCTGTATTAGTACCTGTACCTAATGCATCACGCAAAGCGTCTTTGTCTAAGGATACGTCATATTGGTTTACACCGGATTTCTGTTGTTCTTCATTTAAGCCAACTTTAATGAAGTTGTCACCATTCTTAACGGTAACGGCTTTCTGTGCTGCATCAGTAATTACTTTTTTACCTGCTTCGTTAAGATTATCCAAGTTGGTATTGGCTTTTTGAGACAAGCTACCATTTTCTCCAGCAATATCATTAATCTGTTTCTGAACATCATACAACTGACCGCCGTTAACGGCATCAGTGGATCCTTCTACTACACTGCCATTGCCAACATTTTTAATTATATTACCACCCATATTTACATTACCGGATTGGATTATAATGTTGGATGTTTTGCTTCCGGATGGTGCACCAATAGTTAAACCGGAGTTATTTAAAGTAGTACCGTTTTCACCAAATGTGATGCTACCGGCATCGGATAAATCCAAAGTATTGCTCAAACCAACCTGAATTAAACGTTTATCTGCATCAACGGAAGTCGTAATATTATCGTTAGCACCAACAATATCGATACGGGTTTTATCCGCATCACTAGTAATGGCTAAACCGTCAGCTGTGCTAGCTTTATCGGCACCTACTGTAATATTAGAAATAGTAGCGTTAGCTACACGTTTTAACTGAGCTACGTTGACTGCATCAGTATCAGTAGTACCTGCAGCTACATTTGTAATTTGACGAGTCAATATAGAAGTTACACGACCATCACTGCTATATGTTGTAGCACCAACACTGACTGCACCACCGGTAGATTTGAAAACACCAAGTTCAGTACGTTGTTGACCTAAAGCTGCTGTAAAATCTTGGTTAGCTTTCGTCCATGCGTTTAAAGCATTCGTGGCGGCAACGGCATCAGCCTGAGCTTTGGCTTTAGCAGTTACTGCAGCTGCGTAAGCTTCTTGTTCAGATGCAATAGTACTGCCTTTAGTATTCCTAATAGTTTCATCTTGTTTATCAACTTCATCTGCGGCCGCATAATAAGCTGCATTTAATTCATTAAATTTTGTAATTTGGCTTGCATAAGTGGTAGCAAAGTCTTTAGAAACATCACTGGCACTGATAGCCCCTGCCAAAGCTTCTGCACTGGCAGGTACATAACTACCATTACCGTCATCGGCAAACGGAACATAGCCGATCGTGTTAGAGCGACGATCAGCGATAGATGACGTGCCTAAAGCAACGCCGGTCGAAACTTTAACGTTAGCATCTGTACCTAAAGCAACACCGCTATAAGCAACCTTGGCACTCTGGCCAAGCGCTACACCATACACGCTACTAGTCGAGGAGTTAGCACCGATAGCAATGCCACCGACGGCTGTGGCATCGTTACCAATAGCCATACTATAATTAATTACGTTATAGTTTTGAGATCCATCGCTTTGTAAGTATTTATAAAATAGACCTGCCGAAGCACCAGAGCCAATAGCAACGCCTTGTGAAGAACGTGCCCCGTTACCTAAAGAAACAGCGTTCGTCTTCGTATAAGTATTTTTACCAAAAGACGAGCTTTTATCGCCAGCATAAGCACCAGAACCTACAGCTGTAGAACCAGTAATGGCTTCAGCATAAGTACCAATGGCCGTACTGTAGTTACGAGCCGAATAAGCACCAATACCGATAGCTGTGTTGCCTGTGCTATTTGTATCATTTTTATTACCTGCCGATTGACCATCAACGCCTTCCCCGTTTTTGTTGTTGTTAGTTGGTGTTCTAGAAAAAACAGCACCTTGAGCATTGGTCGTTTGACGATAATCGATAATACTATCTGTAGCCGTATTCACTTCAGTACCCTTATCAAGGACATCCGTACTTGTTGGTTCTTTACCAATCCCTACATAAGACCCGGTCAAACCCGCTGCATCAACCGTATACACACTCAAAGACGTTACACCAACCAAAGCCGCTAACGCTAATTTAGTTGCCAACTTAATGTTTTTCCCTTTTTTCATAGTCATACCTCTTTCAAAACTGCAACACACTTGTCTAGTTTTTGTCCCCAAGTCTCCCTATCCAAATTCTCGCTACACTACAATCCCACAGTAAAAGTCCGATTACCCCCCCGATGAATTTTAATTATTTTTTCATGTTGAGTCTAATCAAACCATTATTCACATCAAATATATTTTTTATTGTATGCATCTTCTTTCACTCACAACTAACATAAATAAATATATAGGAGTAAATAATATTACTTGATTTCTAATCTATCATATACCTAATGATTAGATGAAGTTAATGTTATTTAACTCTTCATAATTTACCAAATGACTCTTCATTTTTATGAAATCAAAATTACCGATAGTAAAGCATATAGTCCAAAAAGCGGACTATTCCAATAATTATGTATTTTTAAACAAGATTACATTAAAATTTCACGCACGAGCTTTTTTATGAATAAACCATGATTCATGCCTTATTTATGATTTTCGATTAACTTAAAACAAAGAATAATTTTAACTTAAAAATAATAATTATTTTTCATATTTTTCTATAAAATTAACACTGATTCATCTTTTTTATATAAAAGTCATCTATTTTATCACGTTTTTTATACACGAATCGTTAAATATATTTATCAACTAAATAAACACTTCATTTTAATTTTAATAAATTTATAAATCAAAAAAGCAGTTATAAAATAAAAATTTTATAACTGCTTTAGCATATACCTATTAAATTTTATCTATAAAAATATTAGAGTCCTTTAACAAATTCTCGGCACTTGATCCTCGCCCAACTGATCAAGCAAGCGAACCCCGCCAAGCGCTGTTTTAAGACCAACCTTACCGGCGTTACTGCTAAGCACCTCACCGATACAAGCAGCCTCACGGCCATATTCATTAGCACGCAAGATTTCAAGCACTGTATCGGCCACATCCGCTTCCACAACAAATACGGCTTTACCTTCATTAGCTAAATACAATGGATCGTAACCCAAAATACTGCACACTGACTGTACTTCATCATGAATCGGCAAGGCATGTTCATCTACACGAATCCCCACATTCGCCTGACCGGCAATTTCATACAGCGTTGTAGCGAGACCACCGCGCGTAGGGTCGCGCATAACAGCCACTTTATTTCCCACTGCCTCAAGTACGGCCATAACCATATGATTAAGCGGTGCACAGTCGGTTTTAATCGTCGGTGGCAGAGCCAATTCGTAGCGACTGCCCATTACAGCAATGGCATGATCACCCAGCGAACCGGATACGATAATCTTCATGCCCGGCTTAACACGTTCGGGGTCAATATTAATTCCTTCAGGAATCATACCCACGCCGGCGGTATTAATATAAAGACCGTCTACAGCGCCTTTTTCAACAACCTTTGTATCGCCGGTCACAATGGAAACGCCCGCTTCTTTGGCCATATCGGCCATAGTCGCCAAAACGGAATCCAAGGTTTTCACCGACAACCCTTCTTCCAGAATAAGACCGCAGCTGAGATATAGCGGTTTAGCCCCATTCATGGCCAAATCGTTAACAGTACCGCATACAGCTAATTTACCGATGTTGCCACCGGGAAAAAACTGTGGTGTAACCACGTAGGAATCGGTGGTAAACGCCATGCGCCCGGCGGGCACTTCAAATTGAGCACCGTCATGTAATTTTGCCAATGCTTCATTTTTAAAATGAGGCATAATATATTTTTCCATCAGTTCATGGCTGAATCGGCCGCCATTACCATGAACCAAACGTATTGTTTCATCCATAAATTACTCCTTAGTCGGCTTTTATTCTTCCCAAGTCATACCGCCGCTGGCACGACCGTATTTATACCAAGCCGCGCAGCTGCCTTCTACGGATACCATGCAGGCACCTACGGGATGGTCGGCCGTACATAACTTACCGAATAAACCGCATTCATCGGGACGAATTAAGCCCTGCAACACACGGCCGCATTGACAGCCTTTCGGCACACCGCCACTTTCAATCGGGCCCAGTGGAATCATGCGTTCCGCATCAAAGGCGGCATATTCACCTTTTAAGCGCAAACCGGACTTAGGAATCACACCGATACCGCGCCAGGTATCATCAATCACTTCATAGAGTTCATCCATAAGCTTCACCGCTACGGGATTCCCTTTTTTAGCGACCACCGACTTATATTGATTGCCCACATAGTACTGACCGCTCTTGCGCTGCGCCAATAAATCGCGCACCGCCGCCAAGATTTCGAGACCATCAAAACCGGCAATACAGGACGGCATATGGCATTCCGTCGGAATAAAGCTATATGGTTCTTCACCGATAATAACACTCACATGACCGGGTAAAATAAAGCCGTCCAGGTGGCCTTCTTTTTGATTAGCTAAAGCCCGCAGAGCCGGCGGCACCAACTTATGGGATACCAAGAAGAACACATTCTTAAGACCGGACATAGCCACTGCCTTAACGGCCGCCGCAATGACGGCAATAGTCGTTTCAAAACCGATAGCCAAGAATACGATTTTTTTATCCGGATTGGCTTTACCGAGTTCAATAATTTCCAAAGGACTGTAGATAATGTGGATATGGGCACCGGCACTCTTCGCTTCCCACAGATTGCTGTGCGTGCCCGGTACTTTTAACATATCACCAAACGTAGCCACAATGACATCATCCATGGCCGCATAGGCCAACGCTTTATCCATATATACCTGGTCGGTTACACATACGGGACAGCCCGGGCCGCTGACGAGCTCGATACCGTCCGGCAACAACTGACGAATCCCTTCGCGGAAAATTGCCACCGTATGCGTACCGCACACTTCCATGAACCGAACTTGTTCGCCCGGCGTATGGAGTGCTTTTATTTCTTCCAACAGTTCATTAGCGACCTGCGTTTTTTCCTGCAAAGTAATTTTCTTCAAGTTCTTCCAACTCCTTAAAGGCTTCCATTGTTGCATTAGCCTCTTCTTCATCTACGATTTGGACAGCGCAACCGGCATGAACCAGTACGTAATCGCCAACCTTGGCTTCCGGTACCAACATGAGATTGACATCCCTAGTTACTCCCGTAAGCTCAATCGTGCCGATGAATTCATTTACTTTTATTAATTGAGCAGGTACTGCTAAACACATAGTATTTCCTCCTAACTTTCAAACGGAGTTTTAATAACTTCTTTGATCAAAACTGCTTGCTGCCGACAAAATATATGACTCTATATATCTCACGGTTTTATTCACGATTTTATTCACGTTTTTCAGAACAAGCTTATAGGTCAGCCAACTTTTGGTGACCCAGCCATAATTGTCCCAACGCCAAACCACCGTCATTAGGCGGCACTTGACGCGGCAACAGCATAACTTGATCGTGATTTATACTCATCATTTCTTCGATAAGGCGTCTATTTTGAAAAACACCGCCGCAAAGAATAACTTGCTTAATATTATATTGGGTGCACAAATGCTCCATCGTTTCCGTAATGCCATAGGCTAAGGTGCGATGGAATGACGCCGCCAAGACGCGTTTAGAAATACCGTCGCCCAAATGACCGATAATATCCTGAACCAGCGGTTTAAAATCAAGGATTTTGCCGTCAAAAATAAATTCCTTAATTTTGCCACGCTCACCATAGGCTAATTGTTCGAGGCTCATGGCAATTTGCCCGTCAAAGGTATGCTCGTTACCAAGGCCTAACAAGCAACCCACGGCATCGAATAAACGGCCTGCACTGCTGGCGTCAACCATAGGCATATTGTTTTTCATCATAAAATCCAACAATTCCCAATTATCCGGCAATTGATTAAACCATGGCTCAAGCCAAGCCGGTGTATCATCGCCGAATTTATCGCGTACATACCAAAGCGCCTGACGCCACGGTTCTTTGACGGCCGTTTCACCGCCCGGTAACGGGGCCGTATGTATATGAGCCAAACGCTGCATGGAATGACCTTGGCAGAGTAAAAACTCACCGCCCCATATAGTGCCATCAAGACCATAGCCGGTGCCATCGAAACAGATACCCAACACGGGCTCCGAATCCAGCCCGTATTCAGCCATAACCGCCGCTACATGAGCATGGTGATGTTGCACCTGAATATACGGAACATTATGCTCTTCACTATAAGTTTTACCATATTGCGAAGAGAAATACTGCGGATGATAATCGGCCACTACCGCTTCCGGCGTAAGGCCGAATAAATCTTTATACCGGTCAATCGTCCAGACAAGACTGTCATTCATCGCCATATTCGCCAAATCACCGATATGAGGTCCCATAAGTACCGCTTCATCACGGTTCATGGCAAAGGCATTTTTTAAATCGCCCCCCATGGCGAGAATCGTCTTTTTGCCTTCATTCGGCAAGCGAACTTTAAACGATGTCGGTACGTAACCGCGACTGCGTCGTACTTGTAAGGTTTCACCCTTAACAACCTGTACCACGGAATCATCCACGGAGGCCACAATACGTCGATTATGGACGAGAAAATAATCCGCCACATGTTTTAACTGACTGATTGCTTCCTCATCTTTAAAAATCACCGGCTCACCGCTACGATTGCCGCTGGTCATAACCCAAACAGCACCGGCCGGAAGCCAAACTTCATGGACCGGCGCATAAGGAAGCATAATCCCCACATAGTGATTATTAGGCGCTACCGCCTGCCACGCCACTTTAGCATCGTTTCGTTGCGGCACTAATACAATAGGTCGCGCCGGCGATTGTAAGAGTGCTTCTTCTTCCGGCGTAATATGGGCAATTTCTTTCGCCGTTGCCAACGAATCCACCATAACCGCTAAGGGTTTATGCGGCCGTTGTTTGCGCTCTCGAAGAGTCATAATGGCCTTCTCATTCGTGGCGTCACATACCAAGTGATAACCGCCTACCCCTTTAAAGGCAATGATGTGACCGGTCATGACGTAGTCACGGCCCAAAGTGAGTGGATCCAAATCCTTTGAGGTGGGCTCCAATTTCTCATTATTTACCTCATACAAAGTGTACTGCGGCCCGCATACGGGGCACGCATTCGGTTCCGCATGATAACGGCGATTGTCTTCCGACTCATATTCGTTCTTACAAGCCGGACAAAGGGCAAACTCCTTCATTGATGTAAACTTACGGTCATAAGGCACTGTTTCCACAATGGTGTACCGAGGTCCGCAATGAGTACAGTTAATAAAGCCGTAGTGAAAACGGCGGTTCATCGGATCATGCAATTCCCTTCGGCACGCTTTGCACGGCGCCGTATCAGCGCCGATAAACGTAGCCGGTTGTTTACCCGCCGGCGAAGGGGCAATGACAAATAAGCTGTCCTCTTTTAAAGGAATCTCATATGCCTTAACCGAGTCAATCCGTGCTATAGGTCCTTTGCGCTCTTTTACAGCATCAACAAATTTTGCCAACGCTTTCTCCGTGCCCTGCACTTCTACATAAACACCGGCATCGTCATTATAAACAAAACCCGTTAATCCCAATTCTCGTGCTACAACCGCAATCAGGGGCCGAAAACCGACCCCCTGTACTATCCCTGTAAATCGTATACCTTGTCGCTTCATAAATAGTTCCTTTATTATATACTATTTGCTTACTTGTTATACGGTATTTAGTTTTACATCCAATTGTGCTGTTTGCGTTCCTGGAAGGCCGGATCCTCCTTCGGCACAATTCCTTGTTCTCGCAATTCATCAAGCTCAGCCTGGATCATAATGGCGCATTCAATGCGTTTTTTCTGCAATTCACAACCTAAAGCATATGGTTCGTGAATAGTCCCTGTAAAGGTTTCATTATTGGCATGGCAACCGCCGGAGCAGAAGAATTTAGCCCAACAAGCGGCACATGTCGGCTTCGTAAATACATGAGTATTGCGGAATTCACGAGGAATATCAAAGTTCTTAAGACCTTCGTACACATTCCCCAATACATAGCCGTCACGACCGACAAACTGATGGCATGGGTAAATATCACCGTTCGGTACGATGGCCATGTATTCATGACCGGCACCGCAACCGCGCAAGCGTTTAGCCATACATGGGCCGCGATATAAGTCCATACGGAAGTGGAAGAAATTGAACTTCTCACCCCAACCTTCCTTTTGACGTTCCAAATACAAATCGGCAAGCTTTTCGTATTCTTTCATCAAAGCCGGTAAATCTTCTTCACGAAGTACATAGTCCCCTTCTTTACCGACTACCGGTTCCATGGATAAATGTTCAAAACCGAGGTCGGACATGGCAATAACGTCTTTCGTGAAATCGAGATTATTATGCGTATAGGTACCGCGTGCATAGTATTCAAGACCATGACGCTGTTTAACCGCGTTAATCAAGTTTTTGGCAACGGTTTTATATGTATCCGTACCGCCGGCGCTCGGACGCATGTGATTATGCACTTCTTCACGGCCGTCGATGGATAACACCATGCTCAATTTATGTTCGTTGAGGTAATCGATTTTCTCCTGAGTCAACAACACACCGTTAGTGGTCATGGTCATTTTGAAAATCTTATTGTGCTCAGCGCCTACTTTTTCAGCATACTCGATGGTTTGTTTAACGACTTCCCAGTTCATCAATGGTTCGCCGCCAAAGAAATCTATTTCCAAATGTTGACGAGGACCACTCATAGAGATTAAGAAATCAACGGCACGTTTGGCCACATCAAAACTCATGAGTTCACGTTTTACCCCGCCGTAATCGCCCTGACTGGCAAAGCAGTAACGGCAAGCCAAGTTGCAGTCGTGAGCAATGTTAAGGCATAAGGCTTTAACGATTGGTTTTTCAGCTGCCACCAATTTGAAATCTTCAGACATTGGTGCATAGAGCATTTCATCTTTAATCAAAGAGTCCAATTCGTCTAATAATTCATTGATTTCTTCCGGTGATTCAACCCCGTCAAAAGCCTGATGAACCGCTTCACGATTCGTGCCGTCATAAATATCGAGCACTTTATCGGTAAATTCGTCAATCACGTGAATAATACCGCTATTAACATCAAGACAGAAATACTTATCCTTCATCTTGAATTTGTGAATCATTGGTTTTAATTCTAACATGGTACCTCCATATATTTAATAGTTACTACTACCTTTATATTATACATCATTTATCTACTTTTAGCTTAAAAAAAGGTTCTACCATATATGAAATAATGACATACAAGACCTTTCAAAAATTCTGATTTATTAATTTTGCATACCTTGGGTTATTTTGAATATAGCTTGGGGTATTTTAATATTTCTTGAATTGTTTTAAATATAACTTAAGTTGTTTTAATACAGCTTGAATTACTTTAAATTATGAAAATAAAATAAGACCCAATCACTAATACATAATGATTGGATCTTATTGGGTCATTGACGTATCAAAACAGATAAAAAATCTTATTTCTGTTTGCAAACCTGGTTGCCTACAGTGCAGCTTGTTTTGCAAGCGGACTGGCAAGAAGTCTGACATTCGCCGCAGCCACCGGTTTTAGCAGTTTTCTGTAAAGATTCAGTGTTGATTGTACGAATTCGTTTTGCCATGGTGTTCAACCTCCTCAAAATACTACTATACGTTACATTTATTTTAACATAGTAACGCGATAATCGGCAATAGTTCTCTTAATGCGAAATATCAATATCCCCTATGTGATTGAGAAATACGTTGATAATTCTCTTTCCTTTTCAGCCTCAAAAAAGTATTATAAACTGCCTCAAGCTGCCTTTAACATTCTTATAAAATGCATATTATTGGGCGCCTAACGCGGTTTTCAATACCTTCAAATTATCTTCCATGATGGATAAATAGGTGGCCCCTGCTTTCATTTGTTCTTCCGTTAAGCCTTCTACCGGATTTAACATATACACCTTAGCGCCCGTTTCCTTGGCAATAGCTTCCGCTAATTTCGGATTAACCAGTTCCTCACTGAAGATAGCCTTTACTTTATGAGCTTTTACAAAACTGATAATCGACGCCATCCGTTCCGGTGTCGGTTCCGCATCCGGCGCTACCCCCATGATGCCCAATTGGGTAAAACCATAACGATTGGCCAAATAACCGAATGCCTCATGAGTTACGACCAACTCTTTACTTGGAACAGTTTGAGCAAATGCCTCATACTGTGCATCCAAAGCTGTCAATTTTTCTTTATAGGCTTTGCCGTTAGCTTCATAATAATCTTTGTTGGCCGGATCAGCTTCACTAAAAGCGGCCACTACAGCGTCCACTTCTTTTACCACATTCATTAGATTGAGCCAGATATGAGGATCCACCGTACCATGATGATGGTCATGGCCGTCATTGTCATGATGCGCTGCATCGGTATGATGGTCGTGATCATGGTCAGCTTCCGCTTCCTTGTCAAGGTCTACGGTTTTAATCGGCATAACGTCAACCGACTTAGCCAGTTCCACCGGTTTAGCCTCTTTTAGGATATCAGGAGCCAATAATTTTTCACTCGGTTCCAAACCGGCGCCGTTGTAAATAAATACTTTTGCCTGACCGACTGCTTTCAGATCTTTCACGGTCGGTTCCCAATCATGAGGTTCTGTTCCCGGCGGCACCAATAAAGTTACCTTCACTTTATCCCCGCCTACTTGTTTCGCTATATCATAGGCCGGATATACCGTTGCCACTACGGGTAAGCCCCCTTTACCGTCATTACCGGTGCTATCTCCCAAACTACAGCCTCCCAGTATGGCGGCGCCCGCTACCAAAATGATAGTCAACACAGCTGTGAGACGCCATTTGCGCCAATTCATTTGAATATTCATTTCATCGCCTCTCTTTCATCAATATCTATTCATATATCAATATATACATTCAAAAAGCCCCGACATGACGTCGGGGCTAATGGTTTAACATATTATTTATCTGTTTTAAGTTTAGCCCTGAGCGCCATGACTACCGGCGTACCTACTACCACAGCCGCCAATGCTTCAAGCGGTCCGTGGAATACGGCTACCCCGATTACAATATTTGCCACATGGTCTACAGGAATCCCTTTAGCTGCTGCATAAGGTTCTGCATAGATAAGGTAAATCAAGCCCATTACCATTACGGTATGCACGATTGTGCCTACGAATAAGGCAAGCATAACACGCCACACCGGTCTTTGAATCGGCAAATAGCGATACACATAATACGCAATAGGTCCGATTAACATACGTGGTAATATGGAAATTATCGGGTTTAAAAATACGAAAGACATAATGTTTGGCTGTACCATGTTTTGAACCAAACTGTAAGACCCGAAAATGAAACCGATAACCATACCGATTTTTGGGCCTTCTAAAAGTGCGCCGATTAAAGTCGGAATATGCAAAATAGTCGCATAAATCGGTGGAATCGGAATAAATCCTAACCCGCTGACACCCAGTACTACGGTTAACGCGGACAACAAACCGATAACAGTCAATTGTCGCAAGCTAAATCGCTGACGCGGATACGGACTTTTCGTATCCATATTATCTTTTTCCATGTAAAAAATCCTCCGTTCTCATTCCTATTCGGATATAAGTCGAATACATATTTAATTCTAAAACCTCATTTTTCAAAAAAGCAGTTGCTTAAAATTGCACAAAAACTATTATACCATATAGTACATAGTACGACATATTACATGATGTGCCGTAAAGGCTATTTTGCCTGTCTTTTCAAAATAAAATCTTCTAAAAGTATGCCTAAACCAACAGACATACCAAGTACAATGAATTCAAGCAAGCCCGGGGTGATGTACACCAACCAAT
This sequence comes from Veillonella sp. CAG:933, assembly GCF_000431435.1. NCBI lineage: Bacteria > Bacillati > Bacillota > Negativicutes > Veillonellales > Veillonellaceae > Veillonella > Veillonella sp. CAG:933. The sequence goes on along the minus strand of NZ_HF986260.1, from coordinate 23,849 downwards.
TGCCTTGGAATACCGGCATCAGGAAGTATAACAATTCCATAAAGAAGTCCGGCTTCCAACCATACATCAAGTGGCCGTTGATGGCGAGCCATACCAAGGCGGTTACCATAATACGAGCCAAACGAAGGCCTTGTTTTTGCCCCATTCGCGGATGCAAATAAATGGCAATAACACCCATGGTCCAAATAACAAAACCATAGAGCCAAAGTTGTAAAAAGGTAAATACTTGCGGACTGAGTTGCGCTGCCAATATTGGATCGGGCACATTTAAAAATAACACATCCCCTAATAAAAGCATCGGTACCGGCAAGGAATAGACCGCCATATCCAAGGAATCATCGAACCAGCGATTAAACCGTGGCCGGTCCGCAAAAAGTGTCAAAATAACGGCCACAATAGTCATGGCCAATAGACAAACCGTAAATACCACAATCCAGCCAAGCATAATCATACCCATGCTGCCGGAAGCAATAGCATAAGGAATGACACTGTCACCTAGGAAGAAAAAGGTTAAGCACCAAATCCAACTATACGCATACAAACTGTTACGCCACGGATAGGTCAAAAATTGTTGCAACTTATCTTGACGGCGCAGCACCATAGGCGTCAAGAATGAAAGTACCAAGAAAGCTACCATACCCAATGAAACACCTTGCAACGCCAATATAATCATTGTCACCGGCAATACGATGGCAAGATTTAAAACAAACATGCGCAAAACATTTTTTATCATTTAGCGGCCCTCCCTCTTACGAGTGAATTTAGTATATAACCGGCCGTCAATGAAAGCGAAACCTGAATATACATAACAATTACAAAGGCTATATCACGACCAAAGCTTGGCAAGCCCCAAAGGAATGAAAAATCGCCTACAAAAAAGGTCTGATACGTGGCCAGTTGAACGATGACCCAACCCAATATATAGAAAATACGGCCCACGCGCTTTTCTTCCGGACCGAAACCACTTCGCTTCGAAGATAAATACGCCACCGGCACCAATAATGACAACACCAAATAACTGACAAGTGCCACCATAGCACTGGACCCGTTATGAATAGTGTAGGCACCTAAGGGTACTAATATGATGAAAAAACTCATATATAGCGTGCGTCCCAAAATATCCGCAAGGACTTTCATACTAAAAACCTCCTACATCCTTATCTTAACAGTATAATTTTACTATAGGACGCCTTAAAACTCAACCGCAAAAGGCGGTGCTCCGAAGAACACCGCCTTAATACTGTTTATAAATACCTTAGTTCCGCTTACGCTACAACACGAGCCGTCGTTTCAATTACCGAATCATCCTCTTCAGATTTAGCCGGTAACAATGGCGTCATACTGCGTAAACCAATACCTAACGTAAACAGATTATGCATCCATGCCGTCGTGCTTGGTGTCAATACCTGGAATAAACCAAGACCTACCAAAGCGCCGTTAACACCGACAATGGAGTTGTAATTAAATTGAATACGATCCATCAATTGCATAGCAATGCGACGTAAGTCTACAAGACTGGAAAGATTATCGGAGGAAACCGTAACATTGGCGATTTTCTGGGCAATCGGTGCCCCTTCATTCATCGCAACGCCTACATGGGCTTCCGACAAGGCCGGCGAATCATTGATGCCGTCGCCAACCATCATAACCGTATACCCTTCTTCTTTAGCTTTCTTCACATAAGCCGCTTTATCGCCCGGCAATACTTCCGCATGCACTTCGTCGATGCCGATTTCACGTGCAACCCGTTCTGCATTGCGTTTGCTGTCACCGGTCATCATAACGACTTTCTTAATACCCAATTCGTGAAGTTCTTTAACAACTTGTTTTGCTTCTTCACGCACCGGATCTTTAATGCAAAGAACGGCAGCCAAACGACCACTGATGGCTAAGTATAAATGAGAGGAGGAATCCGGCAAATTGTCGAATTTTTCCTGTTCCCCTTCCGGAATAACAACTTTTTCATCGTCAAAAATAAAGTGCGCACTACCGATTCGGCATTTGCGATTGCCCACTTTGGAGGCAATGCCGTGAGCTACGATATATTCAACCTTAGAGGAGTGTTTTTCCTTATGAGGCAAATTATGCTGTTCCGCTGCATTAACCACGGCTTTTGCCATAGAATGAGGAAAATGTTCTTCCAAGCAAGCAGCAAGCATGAGCATATCATCCGGATCATGATCTTCAAAGGTAATAATCTGTTCAAATACCGGTTCTGCTTTAGTCAATGTACCTGTTTTATCAAAAACAACCACATCAGCAGCGGCAATTTGTTCCAAATATTTACCGCCTTTAACGGTGATACCACGCTTCGACGCTTCTTCCATGGCCGATAATACCGCCAACGGAATGCTTAATTTTAAAGCGCAAGAGAAGTCAACCATCAAGAACGATAAGGCCTTCATCGTATTACGGGTCAACAAATACGTTAAGATAGTGCCGGCAAAACTGATTGGCACTAATTTATCGGCCATGTGGAACGCCTTCTGTTCCATACCGGATTTCATCTGTTCCGATTCTTCGATAAGAGCCACAATTTGTTCATAACGCGATGATTTGGAATTACCGCGAACTTCGATTACACAATGGCCTTCTTCTACGACAGTACCTGCATATACCGAAGTATTTTCATCACGGCGAACCGGTTCCGGTTCACCGGTCATGGAACTTTCGTTCACAAGGACAACGCCTTCTACTACTACACCGTCCAATGACACCACTTCACCTTGACGAAGTACCACGAGGTCGCCTTCGACAACTTCGGATACAGGCCGACTCACTTCAACGCCATCCACTTTAACCCAAACTTTATCCACATTGAGGGACATACTTTCGGCCAAATTGAGGACGGACTTACGGAGTGTCCATTCTTCCAAGGTTTCGCCAATACCCAAGAGGTACATTACGGCGCCTGCCGTGGATACGTCACCGCGTAACAAGGATACGGTAATCGCTACGCCATCCAATACTTCTACAGTTAATTTGCGATGCCATAACATAGTTACCGCTTTTTTCGCAAATTTTAAAGCATTAAACCAAGACCATACCATATTGATTGGTGCCGGTAACAATAACTTTTTACCTAAATACATAAGAGTCTGACTGATCATGGACTCTTTGTATTGTTTATTGACAAGTCGCGGTGAGTATTCCGTCAATGCCGGTGCATCTTCGAAATTCAAATCGTTAAGTGCCAGTAATGCATCACGAACAGCTATTTCATCCCCTGTATGGTGGATAATAAGGTCACGTGAACGCGTAAAAAACTGAGCTTTTTCAATCGCCGGATTCTGCATTAAAGTCGTTTCAACATAAGCGGCTTCGGCATCATCGAATAAGTGACCGGAAATAGTAACATGAAGACGTTTCGATAATCTTTGAATAACCGAAAACTTCAACATATTAATTATTCACCCTTTTCTTCGCCTTGTTCTTCTTCAAACAAAGCTTCTTCTTTACGGCGATTTTCGTTGATTTCCTGAGCATCAGCCAAAATGCTGCCGCTGGAAGCCTGTACTTTTTCAGCAGTCTGCATTACGCTTTCTTTAGCGCGAAGACCTGCAGCTACAACATTGGCATACACTTTCTTAGCATCTTTGCTGGTCAACATTTTAAGACCTACAGTACCAAGAGCCAAACCGGCTGCGAATAAATTAGCGGATTTTACTTTTTCTTTGTTTACGTTGAACATATAAATCTCACCTTTCCTCTACAAGATGTAAGGCACCAAAGTGTTCCTTACAAGAATAAAATAAGCGCCTATTGCTTTATAAAAATAGCCAAGGTCTACCCGAACCTTGGCTACTTTTGCCGTAAATCCATCGAATACACTGTATTCGTCAGTCATTACCCTTATGAAATCCTATTTGTTGCCCCCACAACCGCAGCCACAACCGGAGGAAGAAATTTCTTTCTTCTTGCCGTTACCGCTACCACCGCAACCGCAACTGCAGCCGCTCTTGCCGCTTAAGGTCTTATACGCCTTGCGAGCAACAAATAATACAGCGATTAATCCGATAAGATATACTATTAGGTTCTCCATTATCATACACCATCCTTAATCAATAATCAATAGTGATTTGTAAAAAATTTTGAGAAAAACATTGATTGGCGTTATATTCTCAACGATTATCAGTAGTCAATTCTCATTTAGATTTTCATGGGAACAAGCTAATAACTTAACAGAAAAACGCATTTCAGTTTTGAATCATTTTATAAATAACTGTTTTTTTAATCAATGGAAACCAAGTAAACGACCGCCATTGTAGACGATAAAGGCTGCTACCCAAGCAAGGGCCGTTGAATAAACAACGAAGAAAGTTAACCAGCCCCAACCGCCGGCTTCACGTTTGAATACGGCCATAGCCGCAAAACATGGCGGATAAATAAGAACGAACATCATCAAACCAACTGCAACGAGTGGTGTGAATGAAGGGTCCTGACGTAAGTAAACTTGCAATGGCTGTTCATTATCTTCATCAGCCGCAATAGAGTAGAGTGTACCCAAGGTACTTACCATAACTTCTTTAGCAGCGAGAGCTGTAACCAAGGATACGCTCATCTTCCAGTCGAAACCAAGCGGTCTCATAACCGGTTCAATGAATTTACCGATGGAGGCTACATAAGATCCTTCCAATTTTTCAGTAGATTCTTTTTGGTCGAGTTCGCCGATAGCTTCGTCTTTTTCTTGGTTATTAAGGTAAATAGCCCAAGCAACCGGGAATGCATCAGCATTGGCTACTTGAAGGTCATGGAAGTAATCAGGAACTTCAGGTGCAGCATTTGCATCTTCAGCTGTAGCGGCTTCGTCAGTCGCAGCGGCTTCACCGTTAAGACCTTCATCGCCGATTTCTTCTTCCCCTTCTTCAGCGGCAGCTTCGTCTTGTTCTGTCTGAATAGCTGTCATTTCGTCAACCATAGCCATAACCGGTGCTTTTTGTTCATCCGTAGCAATACCGTACTGAAGCAAGATTGCATTATCACGCGCTTCGTATTCTTGGGTTACCTGATCGCGAGCGGCGTCAAAGTCTTGAGACATTGGCACATCTTGCGGATAGGATGCCAAGAACCAAATCAATACGGACGCTGCTAAAATGAAAGTACCTGCTTTTTTAAGATATAAGAAAGCACGTTCCCACATATGCATTAACACGCTCTTAAGAGTTGGCATATGGTATGGCGGTAATTCCATTACGAATGGTTCGGATTCGCCCGGGAATAAGAATTTGCGGAAAATTTTAGCCATTACAATAGCCAATACGATGCCGGCAAAATAAATGGCAGCCAATACGTTACCACGTTGTGCTACCGGGAAGAATGCCCCGATGAACAAAGTGTATACCGGCAAACGAGCACTACAGGTCATGAACTGGGAAACAAGAATCGTAATCATTCGATCGCGGTTATTATCCAAGATACGAGCACCCATAATAGTAGGAATACTACAACCATAACCCATAAGGAGGGGAATAAAGGATTTCCCGTGTAAACCGCAGGCACGCATGATACGGTCCATTACGAATGCCGCACGCGCCATGTAACCGGTATCTTCAAGGAACGCAATGCCCAAGAACAAGAGTACGATAAGTGGAACGAAACTCATTACCGCACCAACACCGGCGATGATACCGTCAACCACCAAGGAATTCAATTGGCCTTCCGGAATTACCGCACCGGCCCAATCGCCAAGGGCTGTGAAAGCGTCTTCAATCCAGCCTTGCGGATAAGCACCGATTGTATTTACGAGATTAAATAAGAGCCACATTACAAATACGAAAATCGGTAAGCCCCAAATACGGTGGGTAAGCACTTTATCGATACGGTCGGAACGGGTTTCGATTTCCTTAGGCGTACCTTTTATAGCATTATTATAAGTAGCAACGGCAAAGCTGTGACGGAATTCTTGGAAAATAATTTCTAAATCAACTTTGTCTTTAAGCTCTTCGCGCCACTGTTCTGCTTTTGCCAAAACCGCTTCGGTACGTTCAAAGGCTTTTACTTTTTTAATTACATCAGGATCGGCTTCCAATAATTTAATAGCCACCCAACGCAATGGATAAGTAATAGTATCTGCTTTCTCAAGTTCATTAACAATATCTCTAATAGCCGGTTCAAGTTCAGGACCATAATCAATAGTCGCACTTGGTTTTTTCGCTTCTTTGGCTACATCGATAACAGCTTGTAATAATTCGGTCGTACCTACATTATTGCGACCAACTGTTTCTACGATAGTCGCACCGGTCAATTCACTCAATTTTTTAATGTCAATGTGAACACCCATTTCTTTGGCCACATCGGACATATTAAGCGCCATAACCAACGGACGTTCCAATTCCAACAATTGAGCCGCTAAATATAAGTTACGTTCCAAATTAGATGCATCAATAACGTTAACGAGAACATCCGGTTCATCATTGATAATTACGTTACGCGCTACTAATTCATCAAGGGAGCGAGCTGTTAAGCTGTATGTACCCGGCAAGTCAATAAAGAGTAAATCTTTACCGCTGAAAGTACATTCCCCTTCTTTCTTTTCTACCGTTACACCGGGATAGTTACCAACATGCTGTTTGGCACCGGTAATATTATTAAAAATTGTAGTTTTACCACAGTTCGGATTACCGGCCAGAGCAATTCGGATAGACGTGGTATTTTGGTCACTCATTCTAGGCCTCCTGACTCACTTCAATATCAATAGTTTCTGCTTCGCTGACACGCAACGCTAAATCAAAGTTCTTTACTTTAATTTCAATGGGATCACCCAAAGGTGCGAATTTCATAACACGCACGAAAGTCCCCGGAACGAGGCCCATGTCAACGAGACGGTGTTTGATGTTACCGGAACCGCGCAACTGTTTAATTGTGCCCGCTTCGCCGGTTTTCATCGACGCCAATGATTTTATCACTATCTACACCTCCTTGTGGCCGAACCAAACAAACTCATCTTCCAAAATTTGCTTAAGAACTGCACTGAAACTGAAAAAAAATTACAATTAAATTATAACATAGTCACTGAGAAAATCAATAACCATTTTCAATATCGAATCTTATGAATGTAGATAGACAATCTTCAATTTTCATTATCACTGCTCATCTTTTCAGTATTTTCTCATGAATAATAGCCTCGCCATTCTCATTCTCATTTGAAACGTCTTCTCTTTTATTCTCAATTATAATTAAACTTCAAATATTATCAAAAGATTATCAATTAAATAACTATTCTCAATGAATTATTAAAATATTTATTTCGCAAAAAAAGTATGCCCTTAAGTTCAAATTGTCCTAAATATATCGATTCTTTTATATAAATCATCTATGTATGATATAATAAAAATAGATTTAGCTAATTTAATACCAATGAATCCCATTTATTTTACAAAATCAACGTTAACAGCTAATTGACGAAGTTCCCTATTCCCCTCCGGGAATCATCACTCAAAGTATTACAAATTAAAGATAAGGAGATATATATGAAATCATTTCAAACTCTCGGCGTTGTGCCCGAACTCATAGACTCCCTGGCCAAACAAGGTATTAAGGAGCCTACTCCGATTCAGGAACAAGCCATTCCCCCTGCTTTCAAAGGCAACGACTTAATCGCTATGGCGCAAACCGGTACAGGCAAAACGCTGGCATTTTTAATTCCTGTTTTGCAGCGCATCAATATCGAAGTGTTCCAAGAACAAGCACTTATTATTGCCCCAACCCGCGAATTGGTAAAACAAATTGCCGACGAAGCCAAGGCTATCGGCGATATTTTGGGCGTTGATATTCTTCCCCTCATCGGCGGCCGCACTATTGAAGGGCAGCTACAACAATTAGGCCGTCGTCCTCATGTAATCCTCGGCACGCCGGGGCGTTTATTAGACCACGCCACGCGCGGTTCCCTTCACCTCGATACGGTGCGCCGCGTAGTTCTCGACGAGGCGGACCAGATGCTTCACATGGGCTTTTTACCGGATGTAGAATCCCTTATTGAAAAAACTAACGCCAACCGTCAATTGTTACTCTTCTCCGCTACCGTGCCGGATCGCATCCGCAGCCTTGCCAAAACTTACATGAAAAAACCAATGTCCGTAACGGTTAAAGGCAATAACGTAACCTTAGATACCATTGAACAAAAGGTTATCATGGTAAAACCGGAAGAAAAGTTGGACCGTTTAATGGCTCAACTAAGAGAAGACAATCCGTATTTAGCCATTGTTTTCTGTAATAAAAAAGAAGGCGCCATTAAGCTCTCCTACGAATTAACGGCAGCCGGTTTTAACATCGGCGAATTACACGGTGATTTAACACAAGGTCGCCGCACGCAAATTCTGCGTGATTTTGCCCGTGCCCGTACGCAAATCTTGGTAGCTACCGACATTGCGGCCCGCGGTATCGACATTGAAGGCATCAGTCATGTATATAACTACGATGTGCCGCACGATGTAGATTACTACATTCACCGTATCGGCCGTACCGGTCGTGCCGGTACCAACGGCATTGCCATTACCTATGCGACACAAGCGGACGAAACATGGCTTCGCCGTATCGAACGAGCCATTGAAGCAACATTGACAAAATACACGACCGACGGTCAAGTAAAAACCAAAGGCCGTGCCCAAGCACCTAAAAAAACAACGTCATCCAAAAAACCGACTATTAAATCATCCTATCAGGCAACTAAAGCGAAACGACATAAGGCAACAGGCCATAAAGGGGTTAACACAAGACGCCGTCGTTCTCGCTAATAGGATTTAATGTCCTATAACCCGATTTAATAATACAGTGCCTTTCACTATAAGCACTTACAAGCACGTATAAATTAAGGACTACTCTCATAGACACGCTGTTCGTACTTTGAATAGCATGTTCCTATAAGAATAGTCCTTTTTTATTATATATTTGATTTACTTTAAATTATGTGCAAACTGCCTTATTTAAAAACAACCGGTTTCCCGTCTACATCAGCCACGGTAGTGCGACACTTAGGTTGATTAGCACAGGTCCAACTTGTATTACCATTACGCACAATGGCTACTAAATAGCCTTCACCGCAACGCGGGCATTTATATTGCAAGGTCCCCTTTTCCTTAGCCGCCGCCAAAGCTTCCGCCACCTGTGGGTCAATAGAATCCACACTTCCTCGGCCGAAGCCGGTCGAATTTCCGGTCCCATTTCCGTTTAAAGGTCCGCCTTGAACTTTACCGGCATTTGAAGGGTTTGTCGAGACAGGCTTAGTAAAATTACATTTTGGATAATCGGTACAACCGTAAAATTCCCCGAATTTACCGTTTCTAAGTCTTATTTTTCCCTTGCCGCAACGCGGACAAGCTTCGAGCTTACTGAGTTCTTCTTCCGACAAGGCTGCACCGCCTCGATTGATAGCATTACCGGTTCCGCCTGATGGGCGTTTCACCGTACGCACGGTGCTGACAATATTAAAACCGTCTGTATCGAGACCATCCATATTCATGCCGCTATTGGCCTTGTTAATCAAACTTTTTAAGAATTCAATCTGATCAATCAAAAAAGAATCCAACGTATCCCGGCCTTCGCTAATAGCCGCCAAGCGTTCTTCCCAAAGAGCTGTTTCATCGGGATAGAGCATTTCCTCCGGTAAAGCATCCACCAAGGTATACCCCAAAGATGTAGGTTGAATTACTTTCTTTTTGCCTTTTGCAGACATAAACTTACGTGTAATCAATTCATCAATGATGGTAGCCCTGGTTGCTTCCGTACCGATACCGGATACGGCCTTCAATTGCTTTTTCAAATCCTCATTTTTCACATACTTGTGAATTTCTTTCATAGCCTGCAATAAAGTGGCTGCCGTAAAA
>NZ_HF986260.1:0-14011 GCF_000431435.1 Veillonella sp. CAG:933 | reverse complement strand
GGCTGCCGTAAAACGGCTCGGCGGTTTGGTCTGCTTCGCATCAATAGCCATACTATCTACATCAACAGAATCGCCTTTTTTCACATTCGGCAGTTCACCACTCTCTTCAATAGGCTGTTTGCGTTTTTTACTTGCTTCCTGCGAATCCGCCTCTTCATCACCGACCGAATCATCCCCATCATTGCCGTCATCCGTTGCTGAATCGTCCTTTTTAGCTTTTTGATATAAAGCCTTCCAGCCTACTACCAAAATAACGCGACCATGAGCGACAAATTCCTCATCACATTGGGTCACCGTTAAACGAGTTTGCTCGTATTCATGTTCCGGATAAAACTGCGTAATATAGGACTGGGCGATGAGAAAATAAATATTTCTCTCCATGTCCGGCAACGTAGCCATGTTACAAGCCACCGTCGTTGGAATAACGGCATGGTGAGCGGTGATTTTCTTATCGTTCCACGCCCGTGATTTAATGGTTAAATCAGCACCTTGAGCCCATTCACCGATAACGCCGCTGTTTTTACTTAAATTCTGTATGATTGCATGGCGATCTTCAAATTGATTTGTCGGTAAATAATCACAATCCGAACGCGGGTAAGTAGTCAATTTCTTTTCATATAATTTCTGCGCCGTATCGAGCACCTGCTGCGGGTCATAACCATAAGCCTTCCCTGCTGCAACCTGCAATGCCGACAACGATAAAGGCAGACGCTGGGCTTCTTTTTTCTTCGTCTTCTCCCGTTTGGAAATGACGCCCGTCTTACCATCCATCAAGCGCTTAGCCAATTCTTCGGCTACCGCTTTTTTTATTAAACGCCCTTCCGGGTCGAGGCCGATTTGATCGTCTTTAGGCTGCCACGTGGCCCAGAAACTGCCGTTCGGATGTTTGTATAAAACTTTTAAAGTAAAGTAATCAACGGGCACGAAATTTTCCAATTCCCGTTCACGGCGAACCACCAAGGCCAGGGTCGGGGTTTTTACACGGCCAATCGGAAAGGTAACTTTATTCCCCTGCCTGCGTTGCTGTAAGGTATAAGCACGGGATAAATTCATGCCTACGAGCCAATCGGCGCGGGCTCTGGCCAAAGCAGATTGTTGTAAATTATAAAAATCCTTATTATCACGCAAGTCATTGAGAGCTGCGCGAATCGACTTTTCATCCAGCGCATTCAACAAAATACGCTGCACAGGTTTCTTATTATTTACGTACACTAAAATCTCATCAATAAGGAGCTGTCCTTCGCGATCCGGGTCACCGGCGTTAACAATTGTATCCGCATCTTCGATAAGCTTTTTAATAGTCTGAAACTGCTTAGCACTGCTCTTCGTCACCAGCAATTGCCATTCGTCCGGCACTATGGGCAAATCGGCGGCATTCCAACGCTTATAGCGTTCATTATAGTCCCCCGGCTGAGCCTGTTCCAACACATGTCCAAAGGCCCAAGTGACTACATCATCGCCTTGCACAATAAAACCGTCGCGCTTTTGCACATTCTTCTGCTCCGGTAAATATTTACTTATTTCTCGCCCCATACTGGGCTTTTCGGCAATAAATAATCTCATAGGCCCTCCTTTGTCTGTTCTATTATACACTAAACCGGGCGTTCATAAAAGGAACCCACTCATACCGGTGGTGCGGATACGCCCCAATGGTGCTTCTAGTCACCAAATATGCACTCCATGATAATGGCCCACGCCTGCTCCACGCCTAAACCGTCATCCCTGTGACTATCTTAAATTTAATAAAATGAATTTAATGACAAAACGCCCGTCATTAGTATATAATTTTAAGGATAGATAATTTGTATGAGGTGACAACATGACATTCTTAGAAGAAGTTAAACGCCGACGCACGTTTGCCATCATTTCGCATCCGGATGCCGGTAAAACTACATTAACTGAAAAACTGCTCCTTTACGGTGGTGCTATTCACTTAGCCGGGTCCGTAAAGTCTCGTAAAACTCAAAAATATGCCGTATCCGACTGGATGGAAATCGAAAAACAACGTGGTATCTCGGTAACAAGTTCCGTGCTTCAATTCGATTATGACGGCTGCCGCGTCAATATCTTGGACACCCCCGGTCACCAAGACTTCTCGGAAGATACTTACCGTACCTTAATGGCCGCAGACAGTGCAGTCATGCTTATCGACGTAGCGAAAGGTGTGGAAGCGCAGACAAAAAAACTCTTTGCTGTATGTAAAGAGCGCGGTATTCCTATTTTCACCTTCGTCAACAAAATTGACCATTTCGGCCGTAATCCCTTTGATTTGATGGAAGAAATTGAAAACTCCTTGGGCATTCGCGCCGTTCCTATGAACTGGCCAGTTGGCATCAACGGAGAATATCAGGGGATTTACGACCGAGAAACTCACACGGTTGACCTTTTTGCCAAAGACGAAACACATGGTCAACAAAAATTGGCATCTACCAAAGAATCGGTAGACGATCCGGCATTTCGTGAGTTATTGGGCGAAGAAGTGCATCAGTCCTTGATTGATGATATTGAACTCCTCGACGTAGCAGGCGACGAATTCGATTTCGACCGTGTTCGTGCCGGTGAATTAACGCCAATGTTCTTCGGTTCCGCTATGACCAACTTCGGGGTTAAACCGTTTTTAGAAAAATTCCTCGACTTAGCCCCCTCCCCGACTCCTCGCCAAGCCATTGAAGAAACCGTAGAAGCCACTTCCGAAGACTTCTCCGCCTTTGTTTTCAAAATCCAAGCCAATATGAACCCTAACCATCACGATCGCATCGTGTTCATGCGTATTTGCTCCGGTAAGTTTGAAAAAGGCATGTCCGTATTGCATCGTCAATCGAATAAAAGTATTCGCCTGGCGCAGCCGCAACAGTTCTTGGCTACGGAACGCACGATTATCGACGAAGCCTATCCCGGCGACATTATCGGTGTTTTTGATGCCGGTACTATGGGCGTAGGTGATACCCTTTGTGCTCCTAATCACAAAGTAACCTTCGGCGACTTCCCTGTGTTCCCACCGGAATTCTTTGCCCGCGTCAGCCCGAAAGATACGATGAAACGTAAACAATTCCAAAAAGGGATGACTCAATTGGCCCAGGAAGGTGCGGTACAGATTTTTGAACAGCCTCATTCCATGGACTCCTTCATCGTCGGCGCCGTTGGTATGCTTCAGTTTGAAGTATTACAGTATCGTTTACGCAATGAATACGGTGTTGAACCGATTACTGATTCCCTCCCTTACAGCGTAGCCCGTTGGGTAAAAGAAGATGTGGATATTAAGCAGCTTAAAGGTCTTGATAATGCCATGGCTGTTAAAGATAATCGGGCGCGAACCGTTATTTTGATAAGTAATGAGTGGCAAATGGGATGGGTTGTGGAACGAAATCCTGATGTGACGTTCTTAGAGACGCCGGCGCTGAATGAGCATATTTAGTGTTTGCTTGGGCGGTAAGCTTAAAATAATTATTTAAAAATAGAAGGTGTCCATGTATTAGATATTTTCTTTTGGCAAAATAAATAATTAATTTGCGAATAAAATAGAGAGGATTCCTGCCGAAAAGTGACTGCGCTTTTGGCAGATAAAATCTAAAACACTTAATATAAATAGAGAGGACTCGTGCCGAAAAGTGACTGCGCTTCGCTTGTAAAACTTTTCTTACACGAGTCCTCTCTATTTCTTTTATATCATCTCAATTCAAAGCTTTTATCTGCCAAAAGAAAAGACTATAGAACTTCCTACAAGGGTCCTCTCTATTTTTTATATCATCTCAATTTAAAATCAATTTTGCCAAAAGAAAACTCCAATCTACTCTTACATGGACACTTTCTATTGTAAACATCTCAATTTAAGGCTTACCGCCCGAAAGCAAACACCTGCGTATCTCCTCTATTCAGCGCCCGGTGGCACTCTAATTCAGTTCACATCATGATTTCGTGGAGGTGGTGAGGCTCTGAGTCAGACTCACACAAAAAAAGAAGGTTCCAAGCAAGGAACGCCTTTTACTGTGAAACAGTCAGGCTTCCGGTGTGGAACCTTCTTTTTACTTAGAAAAGTGGCACTATTGATGCCAAGGTTGGATGGTTATGGGCGAGCAGGAAGTCACGGAGTGACCACAGGCCGCCGATGATTTCTACGTAGTGGAGGCGTAGTTGCATGCTTAGGAGTGGGTTGTCTCCTTCAAATACGGGTACGCGGTCCAGGTTAAAGCGGTTTTCACCGCTTCTTACATTCCCTGTATCAACGGTAAATGCCAAGCGATAGCCTGCTGCCTGAGCCAAAGCGTCTACTTGCGGGTTAGTAAAGCCGCACGGATAGGCGATGTATTGCACCGGATGGCCTAGTGTAGTTTCTAATAATGTTTTAGAATGGCTAAATTCATCAGCCACCGCATCGCTGGAGAGCTTGCGCAAATCTTTATGCGAATAGGTATGAGATTCAACTTCAAATATATGGCTTGCTTCCATTTCTTTCAGCTGCTCCGCCGATAAGAATCCGGGAGCGCCAATGGAGTCGCCAATCATAAACAAAGTGGCCTTCATGCCGTATTCTTTTAAAATCGGCATTGCTTCGGTATAGTTGTCTACATAGCCGTCATCAAATGTGATTACGACCGGTTTACTTGGCAATGGCAAATTATTCTGCAAATAGCCGTATAATTCTTCCATAGTAATCGCATGATAACCTTGCTCTTGTAAATATGCCATTTGATTTCTGAAATCCGAAGTTTTCATTGTCAATGGGGAAAATTTTTCATCATTCACTTGATGATAGTTTAAAACGGGAATCCCTCGCAGTGTATACACCGGTGCGGTAAAATAAAACACCAAAGTCGCAAACACAACTAAAATAGCGACTACACCAAACACTTTACCTGTTAAACGTAACATTACGCTTTTAACTCCTATGAAACTCTTGCAACTTATATTTTTGAAAACGCAGGTTAACTTTCTAATTATTGCTTACTCTTGCAACTTATATTAAAAAAAATGCAGGCTAACTTTCTAATTATTGCTTGCTATTTTATTATTTCATTGCAAAAGACTAAGCTACTATTTTTAGTCAAAATAGTAGCTTACTTTTATCCTTAAACACCAGCCGAATTTTATTTCAAATTTCAGCTGACATCTAATAATACGCCTATACTTTTAAATTTGCAATAGTTATTTTTGAAAAATAATTTTATACCCTGTTATAATGTTTTATCTTTATTTTTGAAAACTAATTTTATAACCTGCTGTTGCGGTCAATATTTATTTTTGAAAAATAATTTTATGCCTTGCCGTAGAGTTCATGCCAAGCATTAGCCAAAGCGGCAAAGTCATCTAAGGTAAAGGTTTCACCGCGCAAAAAGCCGTCAATGCCGGCTTTTTCTAAAATAGCCGCAATCTGTTCTTTAGCGAGACCGGTTGTTTTCATAGTATTGCTAAATGTTTTACGACGCTGCGCAAAAGCGGCCTTAATAACACGGAATAAGAGTTTTTCATCAGCCACTTGTACCGGTGGTTCTTTGCGCAAACGACAGCGAATAACCGCACTGGTTACTTCAGGTGGCGGCAAGAAGGATTTAGGCGACACTTCGAATACGATATCCGGTTCCGTATAGTACTGTACAGCCACGGAGAGTGCACCATACGCTTTGGTTCCCGGTTCGGCCACCATGCGCTCTGCCACTTCTTTTTGTACCATTACGACGAGTCGCTCAATAGGAAGTTTCATTTCCAATAGGGACATAATAATCGGCGTCGTAATATAATATGGTAAATTTGCCACTACTTTAAACGGCTTATGGTTCATTAATTCAGGAATATTTACTTTTAAAATATCGCCATGAATTATATTAACATTGTCATAGCCTGCTAAGGTCGTATCCAATACTTCCAACAAACGGCGGTCCAATTCTACGGCCGTCACATCCGCTTTACTCTGTGCCAAGCCCTGCGTAAGCGTACCGATGCCCGGTCCGATTTCCAATACCGGCTCCCCCGGTACCAGCTGGGCTGCTTTTACAATATCATCTACCACATGGCGGGAGATGAGAAAGTTTTGTCCCAACTTTTTACTCATGTGAATGCCAAAGCGTTTGCATATGTAATGCACTACTTCGGGACTCGCAATAATTGATTCTAACATATATATCCTTTCAAAAGAGTACTTTAACTCATTGTATTCGCACTACCGATCGCTAACAATCCCACCTATCATCATATCGTGTAAACGCCCGACTAGCCGCTTATTATGTCAAGTAAGCCTCCAACTAGCCGCTTATTATATCAATTAGGCATCTGACTAGCCAATCATTATGTCGCGCATGGCCTCATTAAAGCCCTCACGGGTAACGCCGTAGTGATTTAAACGGTATAAAAACTGCTTGCTGTTGCCATAACCGATGCCCAGTTTAGCACCTGCAATAGCGCGATTATCGGCGCTACGCGGTGAACCGGTTAAGTTATGAGCTACCATGTCCTGCATGGTAAATTCTTCAGACGACTCAAGCGACTGTGTGTGTAATTTTCCTAACGCTTCACGAATGGCTTCCGGTGGCGCTTGTTCAATCCCAATATCATCGTTGGCGGTTGCTAAGTCACGCGAGATAAATGCATGCTGCGCATCCGGAAATTTTTTGGCCAAGAAACGACGAATTCGTTCGCCCGCCGTGTCAGGGTCGGTAAAAATAATAATTCCTCTTTTTTCATAGGCAACTTGTATTTGCTCCAATACCCCTTTGCGTAAAGTAAATCCTTCGGTAGCAATACAATCAGCCTCTACTGCTTTGGCAATCTGCTGAATATCCGACTTGCCTTCGACTACGATTACTTCTTTTAACATAAGTATTTCCTTTCCACAATGGCCAAACAATCAACTGTGAATAAAATCAACTGTGAATAAAATAGGCTTTATAGCTACTTAATTTTACCAAATTTTTCAAAAATAATAAAGAAGAGGCTATAACAACATGCGGGTCAAAACGCATTTCGTTACAACCTCTTCTTACGACGAGTTTACATATTTAATTACTGTAAAAATTCAATTACTATGAAGTTTATCAGGCCTAAATTAGGTACTGAAAAAACTTCTTTACTGTAAAACATAAACTTCTACAGAACGGCGACCAAATTCCATCGCCTCACCATAAGATTCCATTAATAGGTCAATTTTGTGACCTCTAATAGCTCCGCCGGTATCCGCTGCTATAGCCATGCCATAGCCCGGAATGTAAAGACGTGTACCCAATGGAATCACATTCGGATCCACTGCTACAACGCCTCGTCTGGCCACCATGCCGGTAGCCGTGATGCCTCGACCATCACCATCACCCGGTAAATACGCTGACGCTTCCATAGTCAGCACCTCGCGATAGCGTACTACCCCACGAGAGGTTTCTACCACATCTCGTGAACCTTCTTTGATGATTGTCGGTACCATCCGTTTAATATCATTCTGACTAATAATTTGCTTTTTGATTCCCTTACCATCCTGGTACAAGATTTCCTCCTCAACGGAAACTAAACCGGGAGTACCCTCTTGGATAACTTCCTGTTCGCCGATGTGCATGGAGTCGTCTCGCTGACGAATAACCTGTACTTCTACAGGCTGTTCGTAAGTTTTTACAGAACGACCGGTTACATGAGCTATAGCAACCTCACTACCAGCTTGTAAGTGCTGATTGCTATCTCCCAATGGTACGTAATTAGGTGCATGATATCCCAACTCATCAGCTAGACCCTGGGCTGTCGTTTGAACGGTCATAACATCTTTAGCTACGCCGTCAATCGTTACTTTTACAGGAAATGCTCGTAGAACTGTTAATTGAGTTCCGTTTTGCAAAGTCTGCGTATTTAATAATACAGCATCTTTTGGCCCGAGCGTAATCCCGGCATCGTGTAAAATGCCCTCCGCTGAGTTGAGGTGTGTCCTAACAATCTGTGCTTGACCATCAGCTAAAATCGTAACCGATTTCTCATTCCAAGCAAAGCCTGAAATCGTCATAAACACGACCGCTAGGAGTAACAGCAAAAGTGACGTATGGCGTCTCAAGAGGGTCGCCATATTCTTCTTTTGCATTACTAGATATTTTGTCATCTAATCCCTCCTACCGCGCTATTCTACCACAAAGAGATACAGAGCGTCAACAAAACGGCCGGACGGTATAAATAAACACAGCATCTTCAGATTTCTCTCATGTTTATATTTTTCTTTATTTTTCGTTTATGTCCTTTTGTAGTGTACACAAAATAGCTACAATTATATTTATTTATTTTATTTATAATCTCCTCATTTTTATTTTATTCTCTTTAGGAATAATTGTGCATGAAAATACACTACCAGCTCTGAAAGCCTTTATATAAAGGGCTCACAGCTTTAATGTTAATAATCAAAAAGAAGTATCGACCTGATAATGGAAATCACTTTCTATTACAAGTCGATACTTCAGTAAGAAAAATTATTTGATTTTCTGATAATTACACAAAAATGTGTTTAAATGTTTTTTAAAACCAACCGCTATAATCGGCGCTTTATTATTAAACGATTCGTGTAATTCCTCACCTCTAATTTCAGGCGTATACATATCTTTATTATGTCGTATTTAAGGTTAATAACGGCTTATACATTAGCTGAAATCATATATAAGGCTTTTTATTCCTTAAACATTGGTTGCATGCGTTCAACTACGGTCATTTTGGGATGTTCACTCGCCTGTTTGGCTTCTTTCATCAACGTTTCTTGAGCCGAAACTTTGTCAGTCTTGCTTACAAGCTTACGATAAGAGCCATCAGCACGCATTACATGGGCTTTTTGATTATCGCGAAGGTATAAATCCAAAATACCGCGAACGCGTTCTTTATGGATTTTATCTTCAATCGGAATCATCAGTTCTACACGTTCATTGAGGTTACGCGGCATCCAGTCGGCACTGGATAAGAATACGCGGTCGTTACCGCCGTGACGGAAGTAGAACAAACGATGATGTTCCAAGAAACGACCGATTATAGAGCGAACCTGGATATTTTCACTCACATTCGGAATACCCGGACGCAACGTACAAATACCACGTACAATTAAATCGATTTTAACCCCTTTTGAAGACGCTTCATAGAGTTTAGCCACTACTTCGCGGTCCAATAAAGAGTTCATTTTAGCTATCATATAAGACGGTTCGCCTTTTTCGGCATAGCTGATTTCTTCATCGATGAGTTCCATTATTTTTTCGCGTAAATTGAGAGGTGCTACGATGAATTTATTCCAAATCGGAGGATCGGAATAGCCGGAAATTAAGTTGAAGAAAGCAGACGCATCTTCACCGTATTCATCATTGCAGGTAAAAATACCGCAGTCGGTGTATAAACGCGCTGTTTTGCCATTATAGTTCCCTGTTGCCAAGTGAACATAACGGCGAATGGCATCATCTTCACGACGAACTACCATGGTAATCTTAGAATGAGTTTTCAAACCTTTCAAACCATAGATTACGTGACAGCCGGATTTTTCCAAACGACGAGCCATTAAAATATTATTGGCTTCATCAAAACGAGCCTTGACTTCCATGAGGACCGTTACCTGTTTGCCGTTATCCGCCGCTTTAATAAGGGACGAAATAATCGGCGAGTTGCTGCTTACGCGGTACAAGGTCTGTTTAATAGCCAATACCTGCGGATCATTGGCTGCTTGGGCTACGAAGTCTTCAACGGTTTTAAAGGTTTCAAACGGATGGTGCACGAATAAGTCGTGACGGCGAATGAGGTCAAAAATATTTTCTTCTTCATGACCTACAAGATCGGCGGGCTCACAAGACTCAAATGGTGCATAGCGCAAGTAATCATAGCCTTCCATGTCGCAGAAACCAAAGTATGTACATAAATCGAGCGGACCTTGTACGATAAATGCATCTTTCGGTTTTAACTGCAAGCTGGTTAAAATGAAGTGCAATAATTCGTCATCCGGTTCACCGGCTACTTCCAAACGAACCGTAGCACCACGGCGGCGGCGACGTAAGGACTCTTCCATTTCTAGAAGTAAATCTTGTGCTTCTTCTTCGTCAATTTCAAGATCCGCATCACGGGTTACACGGAATGTCATGGTATTTAAAATGTCATAACCCACAAAGAACTGCTCTGCATAGAAGTTGATGATATCTTCTAAGTAGATGAAATAACGCTGGCCGTCTTTAGCAGGCACTTCTACGATACGATCGAGTACCGACGGAATTGGTAAAATGGCGTTCTTTGTTTCTTTATCCTCTTCGGTTTCCACAACAGAACGTTTAATTTGAACTACCGTATTCATTGTTTTATTGGCCAAGAATGGGAATGGATGGCCCGAGTCGATGGCAAGCGGTGTTACTACCGGATATACCACCCGTTCAAAGTGAATGCGTAGCCATTCCAACTGTTCCTCGTTCAAATCTTCCGGTTTTACAAAGTGCAAACCTTCTTTGCCAAGCATTTCCATAACATGGTTCAAATAAGTGTATTGAACACGCACCAAACGCTTAGCGGACTCATCAATAGCACGCAATTGTGCACGTGCATCCATGTGAGCCGCATCGTATTTAACGATGCCGTTTTCTTCCTGATGGCGCAAACCGGCTACACGAATCATAAAAAATTCGTCTAAGTTGGAACTGGTAATCGCAATAAAACGCAATTTTTCCATCAATGGATTCGTATTGTCTATCGCTTCTTGAAGGACGCGTTGATTAAATTTTAACCATGATAATTCACGGTTAAAGTAATATTTATAGTTTTCAAACATGCCTTATTTACCTCCTATGCGTAAGACCATTTCCAAACCAAAAACTTCACTAAAGTATTCTGCTTCTCGTTCAAAGGTCCATTTTTCCAAGGACAAGTCTTGCTTCGTCGTTGCTTTAACCACGATGCGTTTATCATTGCGTTCAATAGCCAGCTTCGACACTTTCAATTTATGACTTACATCCAAGGCACGCATACAACGTAATACGGCCACGAATTTTGATACCCATATCTTTTGGACTTCTTTTAAATAACGGAAGTTTTCATCATCATCATCGGGTTTGCCCTTGTAATGATAAAATACCACATTGGCTACCACTTCTTTTTCACGATCCGACAAACCGAAAAGGTCAGTCCCCATAATGATGCGATACGCATGTTCACTGTGATTACGGAGACTCACGAATTTTCCCACTTCCGATAAAATAATCGCCGTGCGAAGTACAAAGATCATGCGTTCGTTAATGCCGAAATCCACTAAATGACGACAAAGCTGTACCGCAAAACGCTCAACCTGAGCAATATGGGTTTCATCAACCTGATAGCTGCGCGCAATAGCACGAGCCAGTTGCAAGTTTTGTTCGCGCATTACTTCAAGGAAGTGATTATTTTCAAGTTCCGCGCCCTTGTATACAATTACACCCTCGGCAAAACCGTAAGGGCTGATTAACAGGCTTTGCGGTCGTACCATTTTTAACAATTCCGAATACAATACAATAGTCGGCATGAGGATATTAGCACGATATTCCGGAATACCATAGCGGTTAACGAGCTTGGTCGCGGTAACGCCATGGAAGGTGTCAACAAAGTCTTCAAATTGCTGAGGCAATAAAGACATAGTTTCCTGACCATGCGTTTCAAAACCCATCAAATTTGCTATTTCACGAGGTTCATCGCCGGATAACACGAAATATTTAACGTTAAAACGACGTACTTCTTCCTCTAACGGTTGCAACATACTGTGCAAATATTCACCTACCGCTGCCGGGAAGGATAAAGATGAACGCTGATTACGGTTAAAGGATTCCATAACGCGCAATGTACCTAAATGCACGTTTTCTTGGAATACCAAGGTACCCTTTTGCCACACCGTAAGCCCTACGCCGCCGGATGTAATATCGATAAATAAGGCTGCATCTTTAGTCTTAGTAAGCCCTTGTTTCATCATATGATAGTACAATCCGAAGTATTTATAATAAATTTCTTTAGGCATGTCCACGACTTCTACTTTGAAGCCGGTCTGCACGAAAATCTGGTCCATAATACTGCGACGGTTTTCAGCTTCACGAACGACAGCCGTAGCATACACGGTATAATCCGTAACTCCGTATTCATCGAGCATTCGTTTATAACCTTTTAGCAGGCGACAAATTTCTTCGATTGTTTGGAAGGATAATCGTTTGCTGTGGAACAATTCTTCCCCGAAGTTTACATCACGCGAAGCATAGTCGATTATTTTCACTTCATCGATAGTGGTGTATTCTACGATGGTAATACTCATACTGCTGGCTCCCAAATGGATGGCTCCATAAAGGGGCGGCTTCGATAATGCCATTATTTCCTCCTTATAAGGCTTCGCGCCACTCTACAATTAAATTCTTTCTAAAGTCCTTCTTACACTGCTTAATCAGCTTACCAATGACCACCTCCGCAATGGATGTGTTGCCGCCCGGCTTTTTCCAAACGGTCACATTAATTGTTTTATCAGTAAATTCAGTATTAACCAATACAGCCGATTGTTCATGGCTTTCGTCAATTGCTTCCGCTAAAGCTAATACTAAAGAAACTTGTGCTATCATAGCGCGATCGTCCGCCGTCAATAAATGGCCATACGGCGAGGCCTTAATAAATTTACTGTTAGTCCCATGAGAATTGGCTGCCACAAAGGCACAAATGGCCTGCTCTTTATGAGATAACCCGTATAAACTGCTGTTAACAATCAGATAGGCACTGTGACGGGCGTGACCGTAATAGTTAATGGTCTTACCGATATCATGGAGCAACGAGGATACTTGCAATAATTCACGCATGCGCGGCCCCCATTGATATACCTTGTCCCATTGATCATAGAGCATCTTTGCTAAGTTCGTAATGTACTTGGCATGAATCAAATCGCCTTGTACCATGTTGAGTAATACATTTTCAGCGGAATGAAGCAGAATATCATCTACGATGCCGTCTTCATTCATATAATTTCGGCCGTAGTAACGATAAAATAAGCCGTCACGCAAACCGCAACCACTGACACGAATCGTATTGGCATCAACGAACAACATAAGTTCGCGAATCAAAGCTGTTCCGGCAACGATAATATCGGCACGTTCAAAGGAAAGGCCGGAAATCTTACGGCGCTGTTCCAATGTACGGGTACATACATCTTCATAAATCGCATCTAAGCGTTCAAAGGATAATTCATAATTATGCAGTTTTTCAATCGGATAATTATGCGCTCTTTGGTCAATTTTGGCCAAATTACGCACTGTACCGCCAATCCCAACAAGCGGTAGCTGTTTATCCTTCAGCCATTTCTCCTTGCTAAGTACATCTTGAATATGGCTGATTAAGTTTTTACGCTCTTTTTCAGACATTTCGTCGCCGCTTTGGAATTTGCCCGTTAAAGTAAGTGCCCCCATAGGCAAACTTACGCTGTGTTTTACAGCTCTGTCTTTAACGAGTGTTACTTCAATGCTGGCGCCCCCAAGGTCAAAGAGGATGAAGTCTCGAAGGCCAATGGTATTCACTACCCCTAAAAATCCCAAATAGGCTTCTTCGGTGCCATCAATACATTCCAGATCAATACCGGTACGCTCCTTAACCAACGTAAGGAATTCGTTTCCGTTTTTGGCTAAGCGTACGGCAGCCGTGGCTACGGCATATATTTCAAGACTATCCATGGCTTCTGCCATATGTGCAAATGCCTTAAGTGTCATAATGGCACGTTCCATAGCTTCTTCAGTGAGTTTATTTTTCTCCCACATATTCTCACTGAGTCGAATGCTCTCCTTCTGCTGATAAATCAGCTGATAACTACCGTTTTCGTTAATTTCAATAATAACAAAACGCACGGAGTTGGATCCCAAATCTATAAATGAAACACGCTTCATAATTCTACCTTTCGTCTAAAACAATATGTTACCTTAATCTTACCGAAACTGAAAGAGTATTTCAAGAATATTACATAATCTTTACACACTTTATACAAAATTTTTCCTTGTCATTACATCATTGATTCACTTCAGTTAAGACTGTAAATCATAACCACCCGTAGAACGGGTGGTTT